>DAOVJU010000129.1 GCA_030632095.1 Chlorobiota bacterium | reverse complement strand
TATCTGTAATTATGTAAAAAAATCTACGAAAAAAAAGATTATAGCGATCATAGGTGGTACTCATATGGTTCGTTATACACCCCAGGAGGTGATACATGTAGCAAATCAATTAGAAAATGTATATGACTGTCCCGATTTATACCTTAATCATTGCACAGATAAATTACCTATCCCTTTTATAAAAAAAACCAAAACAATTGATATTCTTAAAAAGCGATTTGGACAAGAAAAAGTAAAAAATTGTTATGTTGGAACAAAAATCACTTTTAAATGCAATTAAATTTTATAAATACAATAGGAATTGTAAAAAATACTAAGCAAAAATCAATAATAGAAATTTATCCAAAATTCAGACTTGCTTTAAAAAATTGCAATCTTTTCAGCCATCTTTTAGTCTTTTGGTGGTCAGATAAATATAATAATATTGAAGACAGGGCAAAAACCAAAATTAATCTGCCTTATAAAAATAATATTGAAACAGGTATTTTTGCGACAAGAGAAAACAGCAGGCCTAATCCTGTTAAACTTAGCACAATAAAAATTATTAATATCGATGAAAAAAATGGTATTATTGAATTTATCAATGTTGATATTCCCGGTAATGCTCAAATTATTGATATTAAGGCTCATATTCCTGTATCCGACAGGGTAAAAAATGTAATTATTCCGGAATGGTTTTCTAATCTCCCTGATTATATTCCTGAGATAAAAGAAAAAAACAATGGAGATTTGGCAGACATAAATATACAGCCTAATGAATTGGAATCACCTGAAAAAGAAATCTACAAAATTGGATTTACTAAAAAGAATGCCGGTAAAACATTTATTCAAATCAATGAACAGTATATTCCTGCCTTAAAAGATTTAGATAATTTTTCGCATATCAGGGTTATTTGGTGGTTTCATCGCTTAGATAATGATAGGTTCAGAAGAATTATGCAGGTTACACCACCTTATGAAAATGCTCCCAAAACAGGTGTTTTTGCTACCCGTTCACCTGTTCGTCCCAATCCAATAGGTTTAACAACTGCGAAAATTGTTAATATTGATTACAAAAAAGGCACAATAGAAGTTGTTGGGTTCGATGCTTTTGACAATACACCAATAATTGATATTAAACCATACATTCCCTTTTATGATAGGGTTAAGTCATTTAAAGTTCCCGATTGGTTTAAACATTGGCCTGAATATACAACGGAAGAAAATGAGCTTGATACCACTGACCCAAATCGGCTAAAACCTGCTGATAGTGATCGTTTATCAGTATTTTATCCGGTAAATTCAGAATCGGAAATTAAAGAAAGCAAAGTTATCTCAAAAGACAGGAAAAGATCAGATATTGTAGATGATAACAAACAAGATTGTATTCAGATAATTGGAGCAAGACAAAACAATCTAAAGAATATTGATGTTACAATTCCTCATAAAAAACTTACTGTTATTACGGGAGTTAGCGGTAGTGGAAAATCATCGCTTGCTTTCGATACAATATATGCCGAAGGGCAATACCGGTACATGAAAAGCTTATCAACAACAGCAAGGCAACTTACCGACCAGATGGAAGAACCTGATGTTGATCAAATTCATGGTTTGTTTCCAACTATTGCAATTGAGCAAAGAACAATAATACGAAATCCACGCTCAACAGTCGGCTCTCTTACCGATATTTATAGCCTTTTACGGGTTTTATTTTCTCAAACCGGAGTACGTCATTGCCCTTCATGTGGCAGAGCGGTAAAACCCATGCTATCAACACAATTAGCAAACAGGCTGATTAAATTACCACCCGGGACATATTTTAATATTTCTCCTTTAAATGAAAATATCACAGAAAATTCAACAATTGAATTTACAATTCCTGATGATGAAACAATCAGAAAAGGTGAGTTTTATAACAAACTTAGTAATTCAATTAAAAAGGCTTATAATGATGGTAATGCTTATATTTCTATAACATTGGATAATGGCGAAGAGTATTGTTTCTGTGAAAGAAATGCTTGTCCTTACTGCAAACTTTTCTTTTTTGAGATGACAACTTTAATGTTCAATAATAATAATCCTGATGGAATGTGCCCTGATTGTGAGGGAATTGGGAAAAAACATATAGTAGATCCGGATATAATAATAAATCAACCTGAATTATCATTATTAGATGGTGCATCGCAATGGTTTGGCAAGCTTCGAAATATTAAACCAACCGGAAATTGGATGAGAAGCGAACTCTTTGCTTTGGCAGATTTAAATAATGTTGATCTTGAAAAACCCTGGAATAAGTTACCTGATGATTTTAAAAAGCAGGTGTTATACGGAACAGGCAACAAAGTTTTAAAATGGAATTATGACATGAAAACCAGGGGACGGTCAATAGGCTTTGAGCGCCCTGCACAAGGAGCAGTTAATAATATAAAAAGATTATTACAACAAACCACCTCGCCGGAAAGTCGAAAAAGCTTACTTTATTATACAAACGAAAAAAACTGTTCAACATGTAATGGTGAAAAATTATCAACGGAATCTCGATTTATTAAAGTTTACAACAAACGATTTCCTGAAATAACAAACATGACTATTACAGAAATATTCAAATGGTTATCCGATTTAGAAAAGAATTTTAAAAATGAACAATTTGAAATTGCCAAAAGTATAATCAAAGAAATAGCAGAAAGAGCAGAAGCACTGATAAATGTTGGTTTACATTATCTTACACTTGAGCGCCCTTTACCAACATTATCAGGCGGCGAAGCACAACGTATTCGTTTGGCAAGCCAGTTAAATAATGAATTAAACGGCTTAATTTATATTCTTGATGAACCATCAATAGGCCTACATCCAAAAGACCATGCAAGTTTACTGGAAACATTAGTGAAACTTAAAAACAAAGGTAATACCCTTATAGTTGTTGAACACGATGCCGAAACTATGAAAAATGCCGATTGGATTATTGATATCGGGCCCGGCGCAGGAACTTTGGGAGGCGAAATTATAGCTTATGGTGAACCTTCCAAAATAATAGAAAATCCAAAATCATTAACCGGAGAGTACCTGAGTGGCAAGAAAAAGGTCTCGTCCTTAAATTCTAATAAAAGAAGAAAACCAAAAAACTGGTTAAGTTTGTATGGAGCCAAAAAAAACAATTTAAAAAGTATAAATGTTAATTTCCCGTTAGAAGTTTTTACCTGTATTACCGGAGTGAGCGGATCAGGAAAAAGTAGTTTGATAATTGAAACTTTATCACCTGTTTTATCAAATTTGTTGTCAGGTTCTCCACATAAAACGGATTTTTATGATAAGATTGAAGGAGAGCAAAATATTGATAAATTAATATTAATTAACCAGTCACCAATAGGACGTACTCCCCGTTCAAATCCTGCAACTTATACACAGGTTTTTGATGAGATAAGAAAAGTTTTTGCTAAAACACCCGAAGCAAAAAAAAGCAAATATTCAGCTTCATATTTTAGCTTTAATGCAAAAGAAGGCAGATGCGAAACCTGCGAAGGCTATGGTAAAAAACGAATACAATTAAATTTTATGCCCGATATATGGGTTACTTGTTCTGAATGTAAGGGTAAACAATATAATAATCAGATATTAGAAATAAAATATAAATCAAAATCTATTGCCAATATTTTGGAAATGGATGTTAGGGAAGCTTTTGAATTCTTTAAAGAAGAAAAAAAAGTAAGTAAAATACTACAAACACTTGTTGATGTTGGTTTAGATTATATCAAACTTGGGCAAAGTGCGGTGTCTCTAAGCGGTGGAGAAGCACAGCGTATAAAATTAGCAAAAGAATTGAGTAAGGAAGACACAGGCAAGACATTATATATACTGGACGAGCCAACATCAGGCTTACATTTCGCAGACATAAAAAAGCTTCTTGATATTCTACAAAAACTTACTAATGCAGGAAATACAGTTATTGTAATAGAACATAATTTAGATGTTATATATTCGGCAGATTGGATTATTGATTTAGGGCCGGAGGGCGGAAATGAAGGTGGATATATTGTTGCAAACGGTACACCGGAAAAAATAATAGAAATCAGTGAAAGTTATACAGCTAACTTTTTGAAAGA
Source organism: Chlorobiota bacterium (assembly GCA_030632095.1). Lineage (GTDB taxonomy): Bacteria > Bacteroidota > Bacteroidia > Bacteroidales > B39-G9 > JAADFW01. The sequence continues at coordinate 4,303 of DAOVJU010000129.1, read as the reverse complement.
ATTCTATAATGAATAAATTAGAGTTCTTATATATTTAGATTTAAAATTACAAATTTCTAATTTGTTACCAGAAAGATATCACAAGATTGAAAATTAATTTCCCACTTGTTCCCTTTAATATTTTCCCACTTATATTTGTTACCCTTTTCATCCCACCATTCCTGAAACTTACCATTTATATTTGTCATTTCATTTACAATACGGTCATACAATGCATCACCTTCTTTCCTGTCTAGCTCAATGGATTTAAATAATTCAATCAAACCATTTTTACGTTCATGAAGATACTTGATTTCTTTCATTTCTTTAACAGTAACTTTTCCAATTTTCTTTCTCATTTGGTTTTACTATTTAATAATTTCAATATTCTTTCCTGCTGATTTAATATTTTTAACAACAATTCCCGATCACTAAGTTGCTTATATTTTTTATTCTGATCCTGGCTAATTTTTTTATTAACATTTTTGTGTTCTCCCGGTATTGATTTAACCAACTCAAAAGGATCTAGATAATCAATTTCCGGGATAGGCTCCTGGTCATGAAATACTTCAAGACGGGTGCTTAATTCATCCAATAATAATTTTGAAGTATTTCTTTCAAAATGTGAAACAACACATTGCTCATGCGAAGGCGTATTTATCTCGAGTGTTGTTTTTTGATTGAGATATATACATCGTTTACAATGATAAGCGTCACAGATACGGCATATGGGAGCATGTTCAAGATCAAGAAGATATTTATTCTTAATATTAATCCCAGAGTTCATATCACCCACTGAACTATTTACATTATCGCAATAAAAGCCGGGACATAGATAAAATTTACCATTAGGTCCAACGGTCAGATGAGTCAGCCCGGCATTGCAATTATTCATCTCAGTAAGCATCAAACGATCTGAAATAAAATTTAGCTCTACTGAATGCCCTGAAAGATAACTATCTTCAATAATATCATAAATTAAGTCCAGTTGCCTTTTATACACATCAAAATCATCATTGTTATATTTATTAATATCTAAAAGGCTTAAATTCAACCGCCTGCATTTATGAATCAATAATTCAACAATTTCTGACAATTCAGGCAAATTGGATTTGGGGAATCGAAGGATAATATTATGAGTAAAATTGTTCTCCAGGGATTTTGCAAATTCCAATTCATTCTCATTTATAACCATTATTGCTTCTTCATCAGAAAAATAATCAAAAGCCTGAGCGGGTACAATCTTAACATGTTGGCTTTTTGCAATCAATTTATGATATTTCTCAGGAAGTGAATCAATGCCAAAAAGGTAATTGATCATTAATGAATTTTCCAGAGCATAATCCACTATCCTGTTTAAAGTATTATATGGAATTGGTTTACTATTACTTTTTGAATAAGCAGGATTATTGTAGTAGCAAAAAGAGGTAGATGCCTGATCCAGAATTACGATCAAATAATTCAACATAATTTTATTTTTAACAAATTTCAGCGCCTTTATATTGGGCTACTTTCCAATCTTTGTTTTTCTTATTTAATTTCTCAAAAAAGTATTTATTGGCTTTTATCCGGGCTTTATGCATTTTACAATTAAATAATCCCCGCTGATAGATAGTATTGGTATCCGCAGAATCGTAATTCTCAGCAACACACCAGTAACAGCCAGAAGCCACACTGCAGTTAATACAATCTTCAATACTCTGAGTATACCTGTCAAGTGTAAGGAATGGCCGGAGTTTATTTTGATCAATCCCGGTGTTGATATTTCCAATTGTACGAGCAACTTTATTTTTTAATGAATGATTTACAAAACGAGTACAGGGATAAAAATTTCCATCCTTATCCACTGAAAGCATTATTCCCGGTCCACACCAATTTTGGTTATTTGTTTCAATATCCATTGGCAATCCCGCAGATTTCGCGAAAAAAGAACAAAAATATTCATCCTGCATATCATTTTCCAAAATATAATCTGCCAACTCATATAATTGATCTTCAAATATTTTATCATCTCCTTCCTTCCAAACATCCTCAAAAACCAAATTTGCCATAATATTCTTTATTCCGAGCGACCATAGATGAACAATACTCTCTTTAAGCAGTGGAAGATCATCAGAAGCAAATGTAGCTTTAGTTGCAGCATCAGGAAATTGTTCTAACCACAAAGGTATATTTTTCACCACCAGATCATATGACCCTTTGCCATTTGGAAAAATTCGTTGCTGGTCGTGTTTTTCTTTTGTACCATCAATAGTAATTCCAATATCAATATGTGTTCTATTCTTATTAATATATTTTTGGACTCTCTCATCATGGTATAGCAAACCATTGGTTGTAAAGCTAAACCTGTAACTATTAAACCAGGGATGGTCTTCTTCATACATTCTATATTTAATATAATCACTGATCTTATCAATAAGATCGATCTGAAGAAATGGTTCCCCCCCAATAAATTCCCAAATAACAGAATCCTCTTTAAAGATATCCTTGTGCGTTAAAAGGTAATCAACAGTCTTTTTCGCGACTTTAAAATCCATTACCTGATGCTCCTTCTTCTCAACAAAATAACAATATCTACATCGCAATTGACAGGCTTCAGTAACAATAAAGGATACTGTTTTTACAATTCCGTTCTGCCATAATTCCAGTTCTGAATATTCTCTTTTTTTATCCTGCTTTGTCATTTAATTAAAAATATGAGCTCAAATTTATAATTTATTGTTAAAATTAAATACCCGGTCAAAAACCGGGTAATAGCAAAATTATTTAAAGAAATAATCTTACATAATTGTATTCCAAAATATTATTTTAAAGAAATGCTTATTCTGTCTTGATTTCTATATTTATTTCGGAATATTCTTTTGAATTTTCCCCAAATTTTAATTTTATAAGTTTTAAAACCTTGTCATCCAATTGCTTAAGTGCATCCTCCTCCATTAGAAAATTCATTCTTTTCTCCTCCATAATGTCCATTTGGCTTTTATACTCTTCAACTATGAATGGATCATTATTATTTGCAAAAGTCTCAGCATGCTGAAGCTGGCTCATATATTCTTCAAACGCTTTTTTTGTAAGCTTTAACCCAGCTTCATAATCATCAATTTTTAATTCTTTTTTGATACTTTCCGAAAAATTAAATGCATTAATGGCCTTTAACCTCAATGAAGCTGTTTCTATAAGCTTTGTCAAATTATTATTGTCCATAACAGAAATTTAAGATGTTCTAATAATATAAACTAAACGCCGGTATAACAAGTATAGCCACAAGTTCCAGAACAGTATCCTTCACAGTCACCCACGCAGGTGTTTTCGCAACCGCCTCTACAAGTATTCATACAGCCACAAGAAACTGCAGATATCCCTAATCCCATTATGGCAAAAGATGGCAATATGGCTTTACCAATTGATTTTAAGAATTCTCTGCGATCTTTGCTTAATTTATCGCTTTTGCTTTTTTCAATTTTCTTAGTATTCATAACTTTTAATATATGTTATTAAAATAATTGACTGATCAGAGATTAAACAATGTAGAATTTAGTTAAATAGTCGTTACTTAGAGTAGTAAATGTAAATAATTATTTTAAAAAAGGACAATAATTCATATAAAAATTATATAAATTTATTAACGTTCTAATACATACATTTAAACTTATAATTTGAGTAATTATTCAGGATAATTTATAATTTAATTTTCAGTTAAAAACCCGGGTCCAGGTCAGTGAGTTTAATGATCTTCACACCTAAGTAGTAGAAGTAAATAATATCACGAAAACTGTATCCATGGTTTGCCATGTTCATAGCTCCTTCCTGCGATAGACCAACACCATGGCCATATCCTTTGCCTTTAATAAGAATTGAATCTCCCTTAGGAATGATTGAAAAATAAGCTGAGCGTAAAGCAAGATCTGATCTTATTTTTTTTACAGGAATGGTATCATTTTTTACAGTTACATATTTTTTTCTTTCATTCTGCATAAACCTGATTTCCTCTTCTGTTATTCCAACTTCAGTATTTATTCCAATTGTATCTAAATATTCTAACCATTCAAGATAGCTTATTTTCTTTTCCCATTCAGAATTTCGCTGATTTAATGAAAAGCTATCCTTTTTTGCTTTCAAATAAGAAGTTTCAGAGCTCCATACATCCTCTGAATTAGCGGTTTCACCACCGCTGTTTGAGTGAAAAGCTGCTGTAATTAACTGGCCACTTGTATCAATTAAAACTAAACCACTTGTAAAAAAAGTAGCTTCAGGAATAATGTAATTCTGATAACTCATATTTTTATAAACCTGGCAATGAACACCATCACAAAGGTTAAATCCT
>DAOVJU010000313.1 GCA_030632095.1 Chlorobiota bacterium | reverse complement strand
TTATTTGTATTTATCCAGAAGTACAAAACAATGAAAGAATTATTAATGTTAAATAATTTAAAACAAACGCTATGAACCTGAACACTTTTGAAAATGAAATTTCACCTGTTATCTTTCAACGGGGCGAAGATTATTATTTTGATAATACTGTTGTTGACCTCCAGGAAATGGGAAACGGGCAATGGTTTGCTATTGTTGAGGGCAATGATGACTATGAGGTGGATATCAGGCTTGGTGAGGATGACGATATACGGGAATATTCCTGTAACTGCCCGTATGATGGATATATGTGCAAACATGTAGTGGCAGTGCTTTTAAAGATAAGGGATGAAAATATCGGCCATACTACAGATGAAAAGAAAGAAAAAGATGTGGCCGGTTGGAAAGAAATAATCTTTAATGTCCCCGGGAATGAGCTTAGGAAATTTGTTAAAGAATATGCAACAAAGAAAAAGGAGTTCAGAAATATGTTGATGCTCCGTTTTTCAGAATACGATAGTACCAACAATAGCGAAAAGTACAGGCATATGGTACAGGAGATTTTTTCTGCAGCAGGCGGAAGGCACGGCTTTATTGAATACCGCGATACATACAGCGCTATGGGGCAGGTTTATGATTTATTGGCAAAGGCAGATGAATTCCTTGAAAAAGAAAATTATAAAGAAGCTTTTCATATTGTCTCGGCAATAGCGCCGGAATGTGTAAATGCCATACAATATATGGATGACTCGGATGGCGAATGCGGCGGGGCTATTAATGATTCGTTTAATACAATCTCTAAAATACTGGAATCAGGCGCCAACGAATCCCTGAAAAATGAAGTTTTTGAATGGTTACTTGAACAAGCTTGTAACCCGGATTATGATGACTATGGATGTGCAGACGAACTTGAGCCTTTACTCATTGATGCATCTGATACCACTGGTAAAATAAATAAAGTCCATGATTTTTTGGATCAACAGCTTAAAAATGCAGCAAAAAAAGAAGGATGGTCAAAAGAATACCATACAAAAAAATACTTACAGTTTAAAGCAGAACTTTATATAAAAACCGGCGAAAACGAAAAAGCAAAAAAAATCATAAGCGATAACCTTAGAATTAGTGAATTCAGGGAAATAATAGTTGACGAACAATTGGCTAAAGGAAATTATAAAAAGGCCATACAGCTGATTGAAGAGGGTATACAAATTGCCATGGAAGATAATTACCATGGAATAGTAAAAAGATGGAAAGAAAAACTTCTGGATATTTATACACAAAAAAATGATACACAGGAAATAAAAAAACACGCTTCGGAATTATTCTTTGGAGGCCATTACGAAATGAAATATTACAGGATTCTAAAAAATACGTATAACAGTAATAAATGGCTGAATGAGAAAGAAAATATCATTAACAGGATAACAAAAAAAATTGAAAATAAAACACATTTTGGTCACTATTTTCCTGATACGGTTGCTGCAATATTTATTGAAGAAAAAATGTGGGAAAGGCTTTTTAATTTGGTAAAACAAAATCCACGGATCAATATATTGCTGGATTACACTCAATACCTTAAAAAATCCTATTCTTCTGAATTAGTGGAAATGTATAAAAGTGCTATCATTGATTATGCAGAAAAAAATACCGGCCGTGGTGCATACATTGATCTTGTTAATTATATTAAAAAATTGTCGGATATACAGGGAGGAAAGGAACAGGCTGGGTTAATTTCGAGTCAATTACTGGAAAAATACAAAAACCGTCCGGCTATGAAAGATGAATTCAGGAAATTATAATTTAAAAATTAAAAAGAAAAATTTGGTTTGACAGAGGATGGCAAAAATATAATCTAATATTACAAATTAATAATACAGGAAAGCTAATTAAAAATGAGATTTAAAATAGAATTAGAAGTTTTAAAACATTATACTGACAGTTTATTACCCCTTAATTACCAGTATGAACTTTCATCATGGATATATAAAGTATTAAACCATGGCGATCCCGAATTCGCTAAATGGCTGCATAGCAAAGGATATGGTGATAATAAAAAACGTTTTAAGTTATTCACTTTTTCAAATTTGAAAGTTGAGAAATATAAAATACATGCCGACCGTTTAATAATATTAAGCCCCAAAGTAATCCTTTATATTTCTTTTTACCCACTTGAAGCCATAACTCCTTTTGTAACAGGATTATTTAATAAGCAGGAAGTAACTATAGGTGATAAAATAAGCAATGTAAACTTTATAGTAAGAAGTGTAGAGAAACAAAGTGAACCGGAATTTACTGATGAAATGGAATTCCGTTGCATATCGCCGGTTATAATAAGCTATATTGATAAGAATAAAGAAAAAAAGTATGCCGATTATATGTATCCTAAAGGAGAAAAATTTAATGAGCTTTTTAGGAATAACCTGGTACAAAAGTTTAATGTTTTTTATAAAGAAGAGATGAATCCTGATGATATTGATTTTGATCTTGAAATCACATCTATACCAAAATCAAGGTTAACAACAATTAAAGCATACACAGTTGATGAATCAAAATTAAAAGGATATATCTTTAATTTTAAGATTAAAGCTCCTGAAAAATTAATAAGGTTGGGATACTATGCAGGTTTTGGTGAAAAAAATTCATTGGGGTTTGGGTGTGTGGGGTTGAGGGATTGATGGAGATTGATGAGATTGAGGGATTAAGGGGATTTTAGAGGGGATTGAATGTTTTTGATATGATTAACAATTTGATAATATAATAAAAAACATGTTTTATGGATTTTAAAGAAATTTTTGATAACACGAGCGATGAAATTAAACTGGAATTTTTAAATGCTATTATTAAGTACAATCAAAATTTACAGAAGGAATTTGTGAATTATACAAAGCAAGAAGTCAGTAGTGAAGAAAGCGTTTCCCCTGATTCTTTTATGCAGAAAATTGCAGATATTCAAGAACAATATATAGCACATTTCGAGAGTATTGACCTGGAAAATCCCGACTGGGACAATTACAACCCATCTTATTCTGGCTACATTGAAGAATGGGAACAATACCAACAAGCAAGCGAACAAGAGTTTAATCAAATATTCGAAAAATTTAAATCAGAAATAATTGACATGCTTATTCAGCAACAAATTGATGATTTCACAGCAATGTTATTAGGACTGTACGAAGCCTGCTTAAATACCGAAATAGAAGATGATATAGGCTCGTTTCATGATGTAAACGAACACTTAACTGATGAACATGAACGCATTATGCAAGAGCTTACCGGGAAAATTAAAATGTCGGCTATTTCAAGTCATAAAGCAAATTCAGCCATTCAGCTATTCTTCCATTATTGTGATGAGGAGTACTCCGGCAATCCAACTTACCCAAAGTACTTTGAGTGCCTGTTATTGGCTTTGGCTGATAATACAGATAAACCCAACCAAATACTTTCAATCCTTGATGCATCAAAAGTTGAGAGGGCGACATTGCCACAATTGGTTTTATTGCTTAATAAAAACACAGGAAATGATACCGAATGGCTGCAAAGTGCACAGCAGTATTATTTAAAAGACAATGAGGTAGCCAAACAATTGCTCGACTATTATTTTGAAAATGACAAAGAACGGTTTATTAAAATATCAAATGAATTATTCGATAAAGACAAACGATATTGGTCAGAGTTTCTTCAAGATAAAGTTAGTCTTGAACTTGATAAAACCTTGTATATCAAAGTATTTTATCAGCTTACCACTTACGAAAATAAAATAGAACATTATCATAAGATTAAGGATTACCTAAGCCCGACAGAATTTAATCGATTAATAGAAGAAATAAAATGGAATATGGTATTTGTTGCTCAGATTTTAGAAGTTGAGAAGAAATTTGAAGAAATAAAGCAAATTGTTGAACAAAACCCTGATTCATGGGATATTAACGAGTTAATTGAACCAATACTAAATGTGTACCCTGAATTTTGTTTTAGCCTGATAGAACAAAAATCAGTTAATGAAATTGAAAATGGCAGGGGAAGAGAGGTGTATAGCACAATAGCTTCGTGGTTAAAACAAGCACAAAAAATACAAGGATTTGAGAACAAGACACGGGAATTAATAAACCAACTTTACAACCACAAACCAAATCTGCCGGCATTAAAGGATGAGTTTAGGAAGGCGAAGTTGGTGTGATAATTTAGACAGGATTTACAGGATTAACAGGATTTTTAGATAATAATAAAATGGGGAAATTTTCGAAAGAGAAAAAGGATAGAATACAAAGAAACAGAGAAAAAAGAGAAGAAGAGAAAAAAGAAAAGCAAAGACTTAAAACCCTGCCAAAACCATTGCGAAAACTTGAAACTGACCTGGGATTTTATGTTGATTTTATGGCAGTTTACGATGGTTATATTGGTGATTTTACCGGACAGATTATTCCTGCAGAACCTGTTAATAACCCTTTTGTGATTATTAATGAAATGGAATTAAACTTTCCTCATCAGAATGCACTTAATAAAGAACAAAAAGAACAATATGTATTGGCAATATCAGAAGCTTTTCGCAGGATGGGGTTTTATATAAATCTTTCCGAAAATGATAAAATATCTGAGTTATATGAATTACTGTTTTTTTATATCATAACCCCAACTGAAAGCAAATTCAACAGCATAACAACTATCAATTATAAAGGTAATACCGTGAATATTGAGAAAATTGAATTGAATAAATATTAAAAATTATGAACGACCAGGCTAAAATAAAAAGAACAATAAAGCTACTGTTACTTTTATCCGGTAGCTTCGGTAATAAAATTAATGAACTTTCAGAAAAACTTGAAATATCTGAACGTACTGTTTACCGTTATATCGAAACTTTTAAGAATGTAGGCCTGGTAGTTGATAAGAATATTGATGGCTACTGGAGAATTGAAAAAAACAGTTCACAATACAAAGAACTCCACAATTTATTGCAATTTTCTGAAGAGGAATCATGTATTTTACAAAAAGCAATCCATTCAATTGATGATAATAATGCCTTAAAAAGCAATCTTGTA
>DAOVJU010000089.1 GCA_030632095.1 Chlorobiota bacterium | reverse complement strand
TTTTCTTGAATTAACCCGTTAGTTCTGCAAAAATCTGTGTTGCCTCTGAAAAACCTCGAAAAGCTGTATAATAATTTTATATCGAACTCAGGTTAGTAGTAAAAAGTTAGAAGTCGGAAGCCAGAAGATGGGAGTCGGAAGTTGTATGAGTGTATGAAGATTTGTTCGATACAGATAGTTATCCTTTAGATTAGCAAAAAGAAAAGAAGGTTAGTTTTGTAGTGACAAGACAAACCGAAAAAGACAACGGGTGAACTATGACCTGTGAACAATGAACTATCAACTATATTCTAATACCAATAACGAGAATATCGTCAACCTGGTGATTAATTCCTTTCCAGTCTTCAATTGTTTTATTTAAGATATCTTTTTGAATATTTAATGGTTTATCCTGGATGCTAATTAACAGATGTTTGAATTTTTTAGACATAAATTTTTTCCTTTTCGGGCCTCCAAATTGATCGACATAACCATCAGAGAAAATATAAAGCGTATCATCTTTTTCTAATTCAATTTCATGCTTTTCAAAGGAATCCATTTTTACATATATGGCTACCGGCATTTTATTCCCTTTTATGTCAAATAGTTCAAAGTCAGAATCTTCATCAGTAACCTTTTTAAAAGGGATTTGATATTTTTCAGCAATATCTTCAAACTTTACCTTTCCATCAATCGGTGATTTTCTAATAAGATATAAGGGGTTATTAGCACCGGCACATTGCAGAAGATTTGAATTTCGATTAAAACTTAATACAACCATATCCATTCCGTCTTTAGATTCTTGTGCACTTCCTGTTTGCTTTAATGAAACAATAATATTTTCTCTTAAAGAATTTAGTATTTTTTCGGGTGATGTTATTTTTTTTTCATTAACGATTTTATTTAAAAGACTTATTCCCATCATACTCATAAAAGCTCCGGGAACTCCATGTCCGGTACAATCTGCTGCAATAACAATATTTGTTTCCTGATTTTTACCAAACCAGAAAAAATCACCGCTGACAATATCGCGGGGCTTATATAAGACAAAATGTTCTGAAAATTCACCTAAAATTATATCTTCAGAAGGAATGGCTGCTGTCTGGATAAGAGATGCGTATTCGATGCTATCTACTATTTCCTTTTTTTGTTCCATAACAATATCTCTCTGACTTTCTATTTCATCTCTTTGTGCAGTGATCTCTTCTTTTTGCTGTTCAAGGACTACGTTTTTTTCCTGTATTTCTTCTTTCTTTTTAACCACTTCTCTTGTTCGCTCCTTAACTAATCTCTCAAGCCTGTCTCTTTCTCTTCTTAGTTTTCTTTCACGATATTTAATATAAATTATTATTAAAAAGATAGCTACGGCTATACATATTAAATAAAACCATGTGGTTTGCCAGAACGGAGGATGGATAATAAATTCAAATGAAGCAGGTTTTTTGTTCCATATTCCATTTTCATTTGCTGCGATAACTTTAAACTTATATTCACCAGGAGGTATTCCGGGATAAATTGCTTCATTTTCAAAACGTGGCGGAGACCAGTTAGTTTCAAGCCCTTCGAGAATATAACTGTATTTAACCTTTTCAGGATATTGATAAAGAAGTCCTGCAAAATAAAATGATAAATGCTTGCTTTTATAAGGCAATTCTAATTCATCTGGTAAGTTGAACCAGGGAATGATTCTTTCAGATTTTGATTTCCAGTTTACATCTTCAAAAAACAATTTCAAATCAATAATATGGATGCCTGGAGCAATTATATTTAAACTATCCAATGCAGGACTATAAATTGTTAGTCCGTTTTTTGTACCAAAATATATTTTATTTCCTGCTTTTGTTATGGCATTAGTATTATTCTCGACGCCTGTAAATCCTTCATTTTTACCATACTTAGAATGCTTGATTATATTTTGTGATCTGTCTAAAATCAACTTGTCGAAACCTTTATCAGTTCCAACAATTAAAATAGTATCGTTGAAAAATAATAATGAATAAATATTATTCGAACTCAATATGCTGTCTGTTGCAATTAACTTTACAGGTAAACTATCTTTAGTATTAACATCTAATTTATAAATTCCACCACCAAAGGTTCCTATCCAGATATTTCCAAGATAATCCTCAGCTAAAGAATGGACTTTTCTAAAATACAAGCCTTCAACTTCATCAAAGGTTGTTAAAACAACATTTTTGTAAGTAGTTATGGTATCAGTATGAATTTTCGCCAGATCACCCAGAGTGCCAAACCAAATATTACCGGATTTGTCTTCAATAATCGTCTGTATTTCATGATTATTTAGCAGACCTTTTGTACCCGGGTTTTTAAAACCAATGCCATCGTAAATACTAATGCCTTTTTTTGTTCCACACCAAACAATATTTTTTGAATCAACCAGCAAACAATTCAATTCATTGTTTAATAAACCATCATGTTCGGAAAAATTAATAAATTTTTTATCTGCATATTTACTGAGCCCATTTTTTGTCGCTATCCATAAATTATTTTTATTGTCAAAACATGTTGAAATGATATTATTACCAGGGAGTCCATTCTTTTTTGTAAAATTCTCAAACTTTAAGTAATCATTTTCTATTTTTAGCCTGACCAGTCCATTTCCATCTGTTGAAAGCCAAAAAGTACTATCGCTTGTATTTTTTACATCATGTATGTTATCATTAATTAAACCATCTTTTTTAGTTATTCGAATAAATTTTTCATCCCTAAAAAGGCATATACCACCATCGAATATTGAAAACCAGGTATTTCCATACAAATCTTTAAAAGCCTTTAAAACCTGATCTCCAGGCAAGCCATTTTTTGTAGTTATATATTTAATATTTCCTTTACTAAGTTTATTTATACCCCCCTGGTTAGTACAAAGCCAAACATTCCCGTTTTCAGATAATATATTCCAAACCCTGTTATCATTTAAGCCCTTTTGTGTATCAAAAATTTCAAAAGATGATTTCTCCAAATTCTCATGGATATTAATCTTTACAGCTCCTCTGTCATAGGTTCCTGCCCATAATTCATTATTTCGACCTGATAAAGTAAGAATGTGATTCGAGGGAAAACCATTATTGGTAGTAAAATGTACAGGCTTGATGTTTGTGTCGGGATCAAGAATGTTTATTCCTCCTCCGAAAGTTCCCAGCCAAAGTCTTTTGAAATTGTCCTGGTAAATTCCAAATATTATATTTGATGTTAAACCATTATCAACAGTAAAATATTCGATTTCAACCAAATCGTTTTTATTAAGAAAAATTTTGTTTAATCCTCCTTTATCACCAGCTGTTCCCGCCCAAATAATATTTTCAGAATCTAAAAATAATGTTACAACTACATTACTGGAAAGACCTGATTCCTGATCTATATTTCTGAAATCTATGCCGTTAAATATACTAATGCCTTCGTCGGTACCAATCCATAAATTTCCAGAATTATCTTCCAATATGCTACGAACAACATTCCCGGCAAGGCCTGATTTTTTGCTGTAAGTATTAAAAGCCCTGCCATCGAACCTGCAAATTCCTCCGCCTTCTGTTCCAAACCATAAATATCCTTTTGAATCCTGGAATATTTCATAAACAGTAGATTGCGGCAAGCCTTCTTCAATAGTGAAATATTTGAAATTGTATTGCTGGGCTAATGTAAATTTGACAGTAACAAGAAAAATAAAAAGTAAAAATATCCTTAATGGTTTTTTCATGTATGGAATAGTTAAATTAATGTTTTTTCTCGCAAAGGCGCAAAGAGCACCAAGAATTATAAATTATTGACTATTCTTGTAATACCATCTTTTATTAGATTTACATTGAAATTGACAAGTAATCCTAATTTTATATCGGTTAGTTTTAAATATTCTCTTTGCGTTCCTGGTGTCTTTGCGAGAGCCAATTTAAACTTTTTTGATTATTTCTTTAAAAATATAAACTGTCCTCCTTCATCTCCTGTATTTTTTATAGGATTTAGTTTTGGTGTTTGTTCTGAATTATTGATTACAGGAATTTTTATATTTTCGTATAACTGGCTTGCATCAAGATATGTTTTGCTATTATTTGTAAGGGCTTTTAATAAATAGTAAGCAAAAACCGAATGTCCGTCTCTTCCGCCATCCATTACAGGTTCAATACCGCCGGATGTAATTGCCTGACGGGAGTCAATATTGTGCACTTTTGCATAGTATTTATCCGACTCTTCAAATGGAACTGTAACTGTTTGTCCGCGGAAAATGTCTCCGCTAAAACAAGCATCTGATATTAAAAGAGTGTGTTTTGATTTAATACCTCCGAGAAAAGTCTGAATGTCGGAGTTGGAGATGTAATACGAAGTGGATGCAGTAAGCGCATCAATAGGTACCCAATATCCTTTGTTAAGCTCTTGTTTAAATTCACCATGACCTGAATAATATATCAGTACATTATCGGTTTCCTTTACATTTTTAACCAACAACTCTAATTCAGTAATTATATTGACACGGGTTGCCTTTTCATTGTAAAGTGTTTTGAAGTAATCGAATTTATAGTTGTTTTTCAACAGATTTTCAATTGTCTTTGCATCGTTCACAGCATTATTTAGAACACTCCATTCTCCTTTATAATTATCAATTCCTATTATCAGTGCATAATAATCCCCAAATGTTAATTCAGTTGTTGAGTATGAAACATTTAATCCTTTCAAGGGATCGCCTCTGTATAAGTTTTGATCCTTAGTAATTTCCTGTGCAATGAAGGAACCAGATGGTAATTCTTCATTCATTGTAATGCTTAAATCCAGATCATCAATATTTGTATATGCAGCACCTTCAATATTTAAGCCTATATTCATTTCAGAAGCTGTAAAATTATCATTTGCATAAAATTTAACACTAATTTCTTTTGTTTCATTTGCTTGCATAATATTGATTGTTTCTGACAACCTATCAACAGCCATCACATTTTCGGGGAATAAATAATTTACTTTTATATCCGGAGCTTTAAAACCGGTTGTATTTCTAATTCTTAGCTTTAATGTAATATGAGCGCCGATTTCAGCTTTTCCGGTTGGTGAACTATATTCAAAGTTATCAACCATTATGTAAATATTATTGTCAACGCCTTTAGTCTGAAAATTAAGTGTAACTGGCTCAGGGTTATTTCCATTTGCTTCAATAATTGAAATCGTAAAAATACCTGCAGTTGTTTCCAATTCGGAATTAACAGAAAATGGTATTTCAACGTTCTGAGTTTTATTAATGTCAAGATTTCCGATCTGATAGCTTTCTTCAAATTCAATCCCCTTAATGGCTTTAGTGAGAACAACTTTTGCTATAATATTATATGCTTGTCCTTCACCGGAATTATTAATGTTAAAACTAATAACAGGTGATTCAGAATTTTCGATAATTCCATTGTTGTTATCTTCGACTAAGGTCACTGAAGAACATACCAGAAGAGGTTTAAGATCACCAGACATATATTTTTTCTTAGCAATATTCAGACTGCTTACGTCCCAGATTTTCATATTCCCATTGTATGCTGAAGATACCAAAACATTATTTATGTCGCTGAAAGCAAGGGATATAATCGTTTTATCATGGGCCTCAATATTACTAACTTCTTTGTTTGTTTCGATATTATAAATGATTATGTTATTATCTTCTCCTGCAAAAGCAATATATTGAACATCAGGACTTAAAGCGACGGAATTTACCTGTTTTTTACCAGCTGAAAAGTTTGCTGCTTTTTTACCGGTATTAACATCCCACAATATTACTGAACCATTCATGCCTCCACTTGCAAGATATTTTCCGTCAGAACTGTACATTATCGAAGTAATTCCTTTTGACTGTGCATTTATTGTGTTTACCAAATTACCGTTTTCCGGATTCCATATCTTTATTGTATTATCGGCTGAGCCAGAAGCAAGTTTTTTACCATCAGGGCTATAAGTTATAGCAGTCACCTTGTCTTCATGACCTTCTAAAGTGGCTGTTAATTTTCCTGTTTTACTATCCCATAATAAAACCTGATTATTAGATGAACCACCAGCTACATTATCATTTATTGGATTAAAAACAATTGAAATAACAGCCCCGGTCTGTCCTTTTAAGATTTTTTTTGGTTTTCCTGCTTTACTGTCCCAAATAATTATTTTGTTACTTGCGCTGGATGTAACAAAAAGTTTCGAGTTTGAATTAAAAGCAACAGCTATAAACTCTTTAGTATCGGCAAAAGATTTTATTTTTTCCCCTGTTTCAGCATCCCATAAACTAGCCCGGTTATCACTTCCACCGGAAACAATTAAATCTCCTTTAGCGCTTAATGCAGAAGTTAAAATTTGCCCTGTGTGGGCATTTTCAATGGTTTTTTTTAGTTCCTGTGCAAAGTTGCTCTGTACAATAATTGATAAGAACAGTATAAAAGCTATTTTTTTCATGATAAGAAAGTATTTTTAAATGTAAGCATATTATTTGTAATTGTTCACACTCTATTTTTTCATATTGGAATTTTAATGTTTTTTCTCGCAAAGGCGCAAAGAACGCCAAGAATTATAAATTATTGACTATTCTTTTAATACCATCTTTTATTAGATTTACATTGAAATTGACAAGTAATCCTAATTTTATATCGGTTAGTTTAAATATTCTCTTTGCGTTCATGGCGTCTTTGCGAGAGCCAATTTAAACTTTTTTAATCAACTTTGTGGAATTGCTTCGCTCCCTTAGGAATTCCACAGGGTCAAATTACTTTGTTATGTTCTTATCTAAAACGCAATCATTTTTACGTAATTTAATTCTTTACGCTTTTTTCTATACTTGCGATATTCTTTTTTATTCTCAAATACAGGGCCCTGCACAAAAGTTTCAATATAAAAATAAACATCAGAACTCTTGGTTCCTTTTTTTGCTAAAGACGACAGAATTATTTTTTTTGTGTTTTCAGCTCTTAATTTAGCTAAATCATCATCAGGTATATCCTTTTCAGAAATTGAGCCAAAACTTTTGTTTATGCTTGATTCAATAAAAACAATCCCTTCTCCTTTTTTGCGAACCAATGAATCTAAGTTTTCAATAAATATTTTAAATTTCAATTCCTCGGGTTTTATAACATGTTTTTTATTGTTTTTAAAAAATTTCTGGTAAGAATTTATATCCCAGACAACTTCTTTGTTAAGTAATATTTTAAGATTGTCAGCTTTTCCCAGTTCATCAGCGTAAATTTCTCCTAAATGAATTTCTTTTATCACTTCAACTGTATCTATTCGTAATATTTCAACAGTATCGATAAGTATTAATGTGTCCACCCTTACAATTTCTACCGTATCAATCTGTATAATTATAAGTGTATCAATTCTTAAGACTTCAACCGTGTCAATTTGTATCAATGTATCTATTTGTATCTCAATTAAAGTATCAATCTGAATTACCGTATCAACTCTTAGAATTTCCAGCGTATCAATCTGGATTAAAGTATCTACTTGTACTACTATAAGTGTATCAATCTGAATTAATGTATCCACCCTTAACACTTCCTGGATTAATGTATCCACTCTTAAAATTTCCAGCGTATCAATCTGAATCAATGTATCTACTTGTATCTCTATTAAAGTATCAATCTGAATCAATGTATCTACTTGCACTACTATAAGTGTGTCAATTTGAATTAACGTGTCTACTCTTAACACTTCCTTAATCAAAGTATCAACCTGAATTAAAGTATCTACTCTTAACACTTCCCTGATTAAAGTATCTACTCTTAGTAATTCCAGGGTGTCAATTTGTATAAGCGTATCTATGCGTAGTACTTCCACTGTATCATGGACTATGAGCGTATCTATTCTTAATACTTCTTTTTCAACCTCAATCTCTTCAATTTTCACTACCTCAACTTCTCTTTCCACTATTACTTCTTTTTCCACTTCAATTTCAAACACCTCTACAATTTCCACCTCTCTTTCCATTTCAATAATACCATCCACAAGATCCACATCGCCAATCTGATCAAGATTGATCTGTCCGACCCTAATTTCTTTTTCCACTTCTTCTATTTGTAAAACCTCCACTTCTTTTTCCACCTTTACTTCCTTTTCCACTTCTACTTCAAGAATTTCAGTAACCTCCACCTCTGTTTCCACTTCTTTTTCCACTTCTAATATTTCAGTAACCGCAACTTCTTTTTCTTTTTCCACTTCAATTACACCAACAACTTCAGATTCTGTTCTTAGTTCTAATATTTTAGCCTTATCATCAAGATCAGCCATATCATATCCACCTTCGAGGATAGAAAATATATCATAGCTGTTTTCTTTTGTTAAACCGGAATAGTATCGTTTACCATCAGCTGATATATAGTAATAAAAATCATCTCTTGTAGTATTAATCGGATATCCTGCATTTTTTGGTTCTGACCATGTGCCGTCATCCTGTAGTTTGGTGAAATAAATATCATATCCACCCATGCTTTTTTCTTTATGCCCGTTTGAACTGAAATACAATGTTTTACCATTGGGATGTATAAAAGGATATATTTCATTAAAAGGAGTATTAACGACAGATCTTAGATTTTTTGCCTTGCTCCATTTATCATTTGCCTGTTTTCTGCACATATAGATATCAGATTTGCCTATGCCTGATTCCCTGTCACTGGCAAAAAATAATAAATTGTTATCTGTTGAAATGGATAAGCCTGTTTCGTTATAACCTGAATTGATATTTGAATTCAGTGCCTGAGGACCTGACCAGGCGACTGCTTCGTAAGAACAGTAATAAAGGTCATAGCCTTTTTCATCCTGTTTTCTGATATAGAGTGTTTTACCATCGGAAGAAATACAAAGCGGGGCATCGTTTCGAAAGGAGCTGAATTCGAAAAGTTCAGATTTTTTCCAGTTTCCTGAAGCATCTTTTTTTGAAAAGTAAATATCATCGAAATGTTTACCGCTTATTTCATCAAGTATACTATCATTGCTTTTATCTTTCCTGACTTTGCGTGAGCTAAAGAAGATAGTAGTATTATCAAGTGAAACAACAGGATTTGCTTCAGGGGAAATTGTATTTATATTTTCTCCTATACTCTTAAACCTGATGTTTATAGGAGAATTTTTCATGTTCATTGCATTAATGCACTGACTAATTTTATGAGTAACATCAATTGGAGGAGAAGTTTCTTCAAACTGGTTTCGGTACAAGATGAAATTGGTTAAAGCACTGTCAATTTTGTTTAATACAAGATAGGATTCTGCAAGAAAGTAAATCGCATCTTTTGGGGCATTTTCCTCCTCTGTATTGAAAAAGTCGTATTTGGAAGTTGTATTTTTTACAGCTTTCTTAAAATAAGGCAGTGCCTTAATTTTTTCATCCAGAGAGAAGTGGTAGCAGAGCCCGACTTTAAAAAGACAGTTAGAATTATCAGGGTTTTGTTTCAGAATTTCAAGCCAGACAGGCAATGCCGAACCAAACAATTCTTTTTCGAGGAGCTTATTGCCCCTGTTAATTAGCCTGGTTAAGGCAGTATCTTGTTGTGCAAATGTAAATTGGACAGTAACTATAAAAATAATTAGTAATAATATCCTTAATAGTTTTTTCATATAT
>DAOVJU010000438.1 GCA_030632095.1 Chlorobiota bacterium | reverse complement strand
GAGGTGATATTTACGAAATTAAACAGCTTGGTCCTGGCATTAAATGATATTGGCGACCAGTTTAATGAATCAGCCATTATATTGTATGATGAACTGAAACTAAAACCTTCAAGAAGTTTAATTTTCTTATAACTTCCTGTAGTATCTTTTTTATTCAATAACTTCATCTCCAGGTTATTATTCAGGCTTATATTTATACTACCTGATTTTCCCTTGCCTGGTGTGCCATAAATGGCTTTTTCGTAAACAGAATATCTAATTGTATCCTCATCTATAATATATTCATCGTAATAACCCCATTTATCTTCACCAAAATCCGGCCTGTAACTAAAACTTACCGATGGAGTCACAACATGTCTTATTGTATTCTTTTTTTTACCTAAAAATTGATAGAATCCATAAAGTTTTGTACTTATGCCAGCAGATGAGCTATAATCATAAACTCTGTTAAATCCGGGTAATGTATCAGTAATTAGTCTTCCATATAACGTATCCTGGCCACTTATGTAAATATCCTTATCATAGTATTTTTTAATTGAATGAAGGTACCATCTTTCAGTATAATTTATGCTTGGGCTTAGTGTAACATATTTCAAATTTATAGATGTACTTAACGGAATTATGTGCTGTACACCATTCTCGAATTTGTTCCATGTTTCGGCATCAAAAAGCGCGGTATCTTTTACATTTTTTAATAAATTTCTCAGGTTTGATTTATAACTTATTCCAATTTTTTCGTACCATTTTGATTTACCAACAACTTCTTTTCTTTTAAAAGGAAAAATCCGGTTCATTGAAACAGTCATTTCCGGTAAAGTAAAGTTTATAGTACTGTCAATACTGTTTTGAGAATGACGTAAGTTAGCAGAAATATTAAAAGGTGAATTTGGCCAGTTTTTCCTGTAGGCAATGCTGGATTGTTTTGTATTGGACAGGTAATTTTGTGTTGCTACATTATCATATCTGTGGTATTGTGTAGATCCGAAATTAACACTTGCGGTAAAGTTTGAATTGGGCCTGGCTTTTTGATCTTGTCGATGCGACCATCTAAAATTGAACATTTCATTTGGGGCAGTACTTTCACTTGTAAATATAGATCTATAGTTCGCATTTAAATTTCCACCGAATTTATATCTTTTTTTATACTTTGAAGTAACCGTCATACCCCAACTCCCTTTTGTATAATATTCACCCAGAACGGTTAAATCAAGATGTTCACCTATGGTAAAATAATATCCTCCGTTTCGTAAGTAGAACCCACGGTTCTTTTCTTCACCATAGTCAGGAATAATTACACCGCTTGAACGTGAGGTAGTATTAGGGAAAAACCCAAATGGCAAGCCTAATGGAATTGGTGAATCGCCAACTACCAAATAGACAGGGCCTGTAATAATTTTATCGTTGGGAATAACTATAGCTTTGTTTAGGGCAATATAGAAATGTGGATTTTCAAGATTATATGTTGTATGTTTACCACATTTTAAATGCACTTCTCCATTGGCATGCTGTTTAGTTACTTTACCATGTAAATACCCTTCACCTTCTTCAGTAATTACACCTTTTATAATACCTTTTTTTGATTTGAAATTAAATAATAATGTATCTGAATTAAATTCGTCGTTTACCTGTTTGAAAAAAGGTTTACCTGTAACAACTCCTGAACTATCAGTTATGCCATGAGCATACACTGTATTACTGTCCAAATTAATTTCAATATAATCAGCCTTTAAAATAACATCTTCGTATTCAACAATACCACCTCCATAAAGAAATACTTTATGATCTGTTAATGAAAAGATCGTTGAATCGCGAGAATCGTATTGTATAGGGGAATTTATTATATTTTTTCGGGGTGGGGTAATAGCTAAAGTGTCATTTGCAGTTGAATCAGCAGTATATTGCTTAACATCAGTTGAATCTAATACAGTAGTATATGTTTCAACTGAATCCGGCTCTTGTGCTGATACATTGTATTTAATGCAAACCAGAAAAACAAGAAAAACAATTTGTCCAAATTTTTTATGCAACTTTAATGTACTAATTTTGTATATATTTGGTTGTTTTAATAAGTGTTCAAATCTAAATAAAAATTTTGTTTAGTAATGATTGAAATGTTTTAAATACTTTTTTTTATATATTTTGAAAACTTCACCGTTTTAATTACGTATTAAACAAAGAATTAGTGAAATTAGTATGTACCAACACATTTACATTTATCTGAAATATATTATTGGTATAATTTTCTTCATTTTCTTGATGTCTTTCTATGATGGTAAAAAACCACACAAAAAAAATGCCAGAATAGTAGTAATTGATGCAGGACATGGTGGGAAAGATTCAGGGGCAATGGGACGAATTGGTAAAGAAAAAGATATTGTGTTAGCTATTTCTTTAAAAGTTGGTAAGTATATTGAAGAAAATCTGGATAATGTTGAGGTTATTTATACCAGGACTACCGATACCTTTGTTGAGTTACATAAAAGGGCTGAAATTGCAAATTCAAATAAAGCCGACTTATTTGTTTCTATTCATGTAAATTCAAATAGAAATATAAAACCTTATGGAACTGAAACTTATGCTATGGGGCTTCATAAAACAAAAGGCAATCTTGATGTAGCCAAGAAAGAAAACTCAGTTATTATGATAGAGGAAGATTATTCAAAAAAATACGAGGGTTTTGACCCAAATTCAACAGAATCATATATTATATTTTCATTAATGCAAAATGTATATCTTGAGCAAAGTCTTGATTTTGCATCGCATGTACAGGATCAGTTTGAAAACAAGGCAAAAAGATATAACAGAGGTGTTAAACAAGCCGGATTTCTGGTTTTATGGAAAACAACCATGCCAAGTGTTTTAATTGAAGCTGGTTTTATTTCTAATCCGAATGAAGAAAAATTTTTAATGTCAGAAAATGGACAGGACTACTTAGCATCGGCAATTTACAGGGCTATTAAGGATTATTTGTTAAAACAAGAGAGTCTGACACAAAATTTTACAGAGAGTGATAGCATTAAAAAAAGAGAAGTTTCTATAAATACAAATGATAATAAAAATGAAAGCAATATTATCTTTTGTATTCAAGTAATCTCATCTTCAAAACCCATTGATAAATCATCTGAATATTTTGGGGATTATGAAGTTAAGGAATATTTAATTGGTAATTCATATAAGTATACAGTTAAAGAAAATAGTAGTTATGAAATAATTCAAAGTAATTTAGCTGAAGTTCGTGAAAAATTTCCTGATGCATTTATTATTTCATTTGAGAATGGTAAAAAGATAAGCTTGAAAAAAGCGCTTAAAAAAAATAATTAAACAATTACTAAAATGGCATTTAAAATTTCCAGTTTAGCGAAAACAGGAATAATGGTTTTTATAACTCTGGTATTATTTATTTGGGGATTGAACTATTTGAAAGGAATAAATTTCTTTACTCCTGAAAATGAATATTATGTTATTTACGAAAAAGTTGATGGATTGGAAAATTCAGCGGATGTACTAATTAATGGATTTAAAGTTGGCCAGGTAAGAGATATATATTTCCAGGAAAACAGGTCCGGAAATCTAATAGTTATTTTTGCAATTGATAAAGGATTTCAATTACCCAGGAACACTGAAGCTAAAATATTTAGTTCAGATCTTATGGGTACCAAGGCTATTGATCTTTTATTAACCGATTCAGTTGATATTTATACAACCGGCGATACAATACCAGGTTCTATTGAGGGTGGCTTGAAAGAACAGGTGAGCGTTCAAATGCTTCCGTTAAAAAACAAAGCGGAAGATTTAATGTTGGAAATTGAAAAAGCAATTATTGCCATCAGGAATGTATTT
>DAOVJU010000392.1 GCA_030632095.1 Chlorobiota bacterium | reverse complement strand
TTATCATTATTTTTTGGTAAATATCACTCAAAAACCTCTTTACCATTTTTGTCTAAAAAGTTACAAAAATAGAAATTCTTAATAATTAATTTTACAATTGTTTAAACAGAACAATTATACTAAGAATGCCGTAATTAGATAATAATACTAATAATCTATGAATCAGCGGCTTAACAAAACTTATCATTAGTACCGGAGTGGAGGACATAGCGGATCATAAAGTAAAACGAGTAAATTTAATTTACGCGTAAGATCCCATTTTAAGCATTGTAATTTCTTTTTCGTTCAAGAATCGCCATTTACCCCTGCTTAAATTCTTTTTAGTTAATCCGGCAAAATAAACTCTATCCAGTTTTTTTACCTGGTATCCTAAATGTTCGAATAATCTTCTTACAATTCTGTTTTTGCCTGAATGTATTTCAATGCCTATTTGAGTTTTGTCGGTACTGTCAACATACTGAATTGCATCTACTGAGCTCATGCCATCCTCCAGTTTTATACCATCAAGCATTTTCTGCATATCAGGACTCTTTACTGTTTTATTCAACCAGATATGATAAATTTTCTTTTTGTTATGTTTTGGATGGGTAAGTTTTTTAGTTAAATCTCCATCGTTGGTAAATAGTAAAACTCCGGTTGTATTTCTATCAAGCCTGCCAACAGGGTAAATTCTTTCCTTACATGCATTTTTGACTAAATCAATTACTCTTTTGTTAGCATGTGGATCGTCCATAGTTGTGATAAAATCTTTTGGTTTGTTGAGAAGGACATATACCGGTTTTTCAGGATTTAATGTTTTTCCTTCGTATTTTACTTTGTCTTTAGGATGTATTTTTGTTCCTAATTCGGTAATCGTTTTTCCATTTACTTCAATAAGGCCGGCTTTTATATATTCATCAGCTTCTCGTCTTGAACAAATGCCGGTTTGAGCAATATATTTATTCAGGCGGATTTCTTCAGGTTCTTTTGTAGAAGGCTGCTTTATATTGTATTTTTTTTTAGAAGTAAAACTGCCTTTTTTCTGTTGCTGCTTTATTGGTTTTCTTCTGGTTTCTCTTTTCTTTTGATAAGCCATGATTTGTATTTTATAACAAAGTTATAATTAAGTTGAAAGCAATAAAAATTAAATTACTCAAAGTGAATATCTTTTATTAATTAAAGTATGAATTTTATACTTTTGCCAAAATACAGCTCAGTTTTTAAATAATTCCTAATCCTCAATTTGTGCTTCAATCTGCTATTGTTCCTATTTTATTGCTACTGCTGTAATTCATTACTTTATAAATCTTAAGTATTCTTTTGAATCAATATAATTGACTATTGTTTTTTTCAATATTTCACAACGTCGTTTACATTCACTATCATCAATAATTCTTATTACTTCTTCTGTTATCTCTTTTTTTGAATAGTTTTTAAGTGGTTCCTGTTCCATTGGAAAGCTATTTGGATGCTTAAGATAATTTCCTATTCCATGTTTTTTTATCAGTTTTGCAATTAATATTTGGTCTGGGTTTACAGGTATTACTAATGAAGGAATGCCACATGATAAAACTTGCATTAATGTTTCATGTCCACCATGGTAAATTACCAAAGAACTTTTTGAAGCAACAATTTTTCCAGGGACATAAGAATATAGAAATACATTCTTTGGTGCATCTGGTAAATCCAACTCAGTTTTTCCTTTAGAAATGATAATGTTATAAGGTAAATCTTGTAGGGATTTAACTAGTTTTAATAACGTTGGTTTAGCTTCGGTACTGCCCATTGTAACATAAATAACAGGCTTTGAATCTAATTCTTTTAATGAGAAAATATCATCCTTTTCCCAGCCTGACCATGTCAAAGGTCCGACAACATAATAATTATCAGGAAGTTTTAATCTATCTGAAATGAATTCCGGAATATCTGCAATAAAATTAATTTCGCCAGGTAATAAATTAAAAATAGTCTTGATATTGTCATAATTATACTGTTTTAATAACATTTTTATTCTTTTAATTGGTTTTTGCATAACCCAACAAAACACCTTTGAAAATATGAATTGAAATAGCTTTTCTCTTAATGATTTATTCGAGTAAGAATCAAAGGAAGAAATTATATCAATGGCAGTTTTTTTAGTATCAAATACTAAAGATAATGCACTAGCATGAAGAATACTAATTGATTTCGTTGAATTAATCCTGGCTGATAAACTTGTTGTAAAACGAAAATCATAAATTAGATAATCTGGCTTGAATTTATCAATAATTTTTTGTTCGGCATACAAATTATCCAGGAAATATCTTTT
Organism: Chlorobiota bacterium; assembly: GCA_030632095.1. Lineage (GTDB taxonomy): Bacteria > Bacteroidota > Bacteroidia > Bacteroidales > B39-G9 > JAADFW01. The sequence goes on along the minus strand of DAOVJU010000392.1, from coordinate 1,906 downwards.
GTTAATCCATTTCCAGCCACGGTCATTTTTGAATGTTTCAGAATCAACTTCAGGGATAATGTATGTCGGGAAACCTGCTTTTTCAATAAAATTTTTACCTTCAATTCCAACAGCAAAAAGACATTCATTATTCTCTGCTTTCATTGTTTCAGCAATAGACAAACATCTTGTCATATGAGCTAGTGAAGGCGTAAAAGGAACGAAAAGAATTTTCATTTGTAACAAGGTTTTTTAAATCATTGTAGCCAACAAATGAATAATTGTATTTTGGTCTGAAATAAAAATTGTCGAAAATCGTAACTAAAGTTAAAAATTTATTTCTTATTATTTTAACTGAATAAAAAATGGAATTTATATTTTTGCAAATTAATTGATCACTAAATATTTACAATTAATATAAGATGACATTAATAAAATCTATTTCAGGAATACGAGGTACAATCGGAGGGGAACCCGGCAAGGGATTAACGCCTATTGACATTGTTAAATTTACCTCTGCTTTCGCTGTGTTTACAAAAAATAATGTCGGTAAAGAAAGAATAAAAATTGTTGTTGGCCGCGATGCAAGAATATCAGGGCCAATGGTAAGTAATATAATTATTTCAACCTTATCCGGCATGGGCGTTGATATTGTGAATATTGATCTGGCAACAACGCCAACCACCGAGATAGCCGTTACAGAAGAAAAAGCTGATGGTGGAATTATAATTACGGCAAGCCATAATCCCAAACAGTGGAATGCATTGAAATTATTAAACTATAGAGGAGAATTTATCACTGCAGAGGATGGGAAAACAGTTCTGAAATTAGCTGAAAAAGAGGGATTTAGTTATGCAGAAGTTGAAGAACTTGGAAGAGAAGTTATTAAAAATGAGTATAATGAAATTCATATAAAACAAATACTTGATCTGGCTTTAGTTGATATAAAAGCAATAAAAGAGAGAAAATTTAGAGTTGCTATTGACTGTGTAAATTCAGTTGGAGGAATTATAATTCCTGATCTATTAAAAGCATTAGGCGTTGACACTATTTATCCTTTATATTGTGAACCAAACGGTATTTTCCCTCATAATCCTGAGCCAGTACCGGAGAACTTAACAGAAATTTCAAAACTGGTAAAAGATAAGAATGCCGATTTAGGTTTTGTGGTTGATCCGGATGTAGACCGTTTGGCAATAATTAATGAAGATGGAAGTATGTTTGGTGAAGAATATACTTTAGTTTCTGTTGCTGATTATATTTTACAAAATAATCCGGGAAATGCAGTTTCAAATTTATCTTCAACAAGAGCATTAAAAGATGTTACTGAAAAGCATAATGGAAATTATTCGGCATCTGCAGTGGGTGAGGTTAACGTTGTTGAGTTAATGAAGGAACAAAATGCTGTTATTGGTGGCGAAGGAAATGGAGGGATCATTTATCCTGAATTACATTATGGTAGAGATGCTTTGGTTGGTATTGCTTTATTTTTAACTCAACTTGCTAAAAGTGGTAAAAAATGTTCTGAATTAAGAGCTCAATATCCGGAATATTTTATGTCGAAAAATAAAATTCAGTTAACAACGGAAATTGATACAAATGAGATATTAAAATCAATGAGTAAAAAATATGCAAGTAAAAAAATAAATACTGTTGATGGTGTGAAAATTGATTTTAAGGATGAATGGGTGCACTTGCGAAAATCGAATACAGAACCGATAATCAGGGTTTACACTGAAAGTAAAAGTCAGTCAGAAGCTGATGAACTTGCAAGAAGGATTATCAGAGAGATTGAAGAATTTATGAATTAATTAATGTTCTGCTGTATTTTAAAAGCCACAGATTCACAGATTTTTTTTTTCGGATTTGTAATTAGGAGTTTTTAGTAACTTTCGGATTACATCCGAAAGAGCCAGGGAATATTGAT
>DAOVJU010000548.1 GCA_030632095.1 Chlorobiota bacterium | reverse complement strand
TTATTTTACCATTGCATTTTGTTATTAAAGACAAGATAAATAATATATTATTTGATAATAAGAGTGATAACTATGCAAATGAGTTTGAATTTTCTGTTATTAATAATAAGATGTTAATCATAGTAATTGACATTGACGAATCATGCGATAACATGGAAGAAAGTTGTTCCGGATGTGTTGGAATATTAATTAAAAAAGCCATAAAACCTCGAACAGGTTTCTAAAATAATTATATCAAACTTAGGTGAGCAGAAACTTATTATTTAATTTTATAATATTATTTTTATTGAGTTTAAAATAGTATTTTAGCCTAAATAGTTAATTTTATTGATGTTACATCGAAAAATAATAGGACTTTCATTGTATTTTTTAATACCTTTTATATGTAATGGGCAGGACATCAATTTTACGCAGTTTCATACCAATTTTCTTGAGATTAGTCCAGCTTATGCAGGTTCTGCAATTCAACCAAGAGTTTCGGTTAATTATAGAAATCAGTGGCCTGGAATAAACTCAGCCTTTGTAACATATAGTGCATCATATGACCAGCTTTATGAGCCCTTAAAAGGCGGAATAGGATTTAAAATCTCAAACGATGTACAAGGGTCAGGTACTTTAAATTACATTTCTATAGATGCTATGTATTCTTACCAGCTTAAATTTGGTTATGAATTTTACGTGGTGAGTGCATTACAATTTGGGTATAATCAAAATAGCTTAAATATGCAAAATGCTGTTTTTGCCGATGGAATAAATCCAATAACAGGACCAAATGGTTTATCTGCCGAAGTTATATCTGATTCAAAAATAACATACCCGGATTTTGCATATGGTATTACTTCATATTACAGGGACCATTATTTTGGTTTAGCGGTTGATCATTTAATAAAGCCATCCGTTTCTTTTCTAAGTAAGGGATCTGCAAGAATTGACAGAAAATATACTTTCAATTATGGCTATACTTTTCCGGTTCATATTAATGGGTGGGTTAAACCACATTACTACATTTCTCCAAATCTTTTATTTCAGAAGCAAGCAGGGTTTGAACAAATAATAATTGGCACATATATTAATTCCAGGCCAATGACATATGGACTTTGGCTAAGACAAAGTTTTGATGTTATCCCAAATTCAGTAATATTCCTTATAGGGTATAAGAAAAACCAGTTGAAGTTTTCGTATACTTATGATTTAACACTTTCAAAATTAAGCTCTACATTTGGCACACACGAAATAGCTTTTATCTATCTTATTGATAATGCCAAAACTGAGAAAAAAGCTTATAAATCAGAATTAAAAAGCCCCTGGTTTTAGAATCTATCTGAAACTGATTGCAAATCCTGCGCTTATCATATTATATTCTTGCATTGTATACTGTGCGTGAATATAAAATACCCGAAAATTAAAGCTCAACCCGGCAGCAAATTGGGACTGAATATTATTTTCCGGTTTTATTATTACCGGATCAATGGACCTGTAATTATCATCATCTTCAATTACTGTTTGGCCACTAATTAATTGAGGATAGTAATAAGTACCTGATAATTGCATTTTGAAATTACTGTTTGCAATACCTGCGCTAATGTATGGTGTTAAGAAAAATACTTTTTTCGATATAATTACATTTGCTGTTAAGGCTGAAATTTTCATATTCATTTCATGCTTTTCAGGCAATGTGACATTAATTTCATTAGCAATCGGAGTGTAAGTAATACCTGTAGTCATTTTAAGTCTCGAATATCCGAAAAATATTGAAGCATCAACAGGAACTTCAATCATAGTTAACCATTGCATAAAATCATGTTTTATACCTATTCCCCAGATATTAATGCTACCAAAATCACCCACGTTCGAATTTGGAATTATTCTTCCAATAATATCCGTGTTTCTAAATATTCCAAAACCAATATTAAATGTAGGCAGGCGAACTCCGTTTGGTATGTCAAAACCTTTCATTACTAAAGTATCTGTTAATAATGGTATATTATTGGCAATATAAATATTTACATTGGCAGTTTCATTTGCATTAACTATGGTAGGAGCTATATTATTTCCATCAACAGGTTTAATAACTTGCAAACCAATATTGATTAAATCAAATTTTTTATCCATATTGGGGATCTGGGCAAAATGCATTGCGTATGAAAGGTTAAAACCACCGGTTTCGTGTGTTTTAGCAGTATTATACCATCCACCGGTTAAATTTATGCCCCAGGCTTTTCCCAGGGGCCTCATATATTCGTTGAGAAAAATGCTTGCATCTTCTTTACCGGCTTGCATTACCTGAGGAACAATATCATAGGGTAATTGGGCGCTGGACGACAAATAAAAAAGCGAAATCAATATTCCAACGAAAACCGGATTTGGTTTAATGAAATTTCTTTTCATATTTATTGATTAATATAGAATATTTGATATCAAAACTAATAATATTATTTCGCTTTTTTTAAACCAGGGTTATATTTAAGAAAAATTTTAACAGGATTTATTAGAGTTAAGTTATAAGAAAAAAAAAGAGGGTTTAAACCCTCTCCTGAGTTTGACACTTAACCGTTCTTCTCCGCTCTACAACCCGCATAGAATGGGGGTTATTGTTCCGGAATCTTAAAATGTGTAGTGCGAAAAAATATTGGATTTTTCGTTTTTTTTTCTGAATTTTGTAGCGATTGCTA
>DAOVJU010000232.1 GCA_030632095.1 Chlorobiota bacterium | reverse complement strand
GTTCTTTTTTGTAAATTGCTAAAACCTGAAACAGATACTATATCTTCCTCTTCAATTTTTTCAATAATAGCGCCAAGCATATTTGCCTGCATTGTAGGAGTTATGAAACATACTAATTTTGTATAATCCGAATAAATCATTTCTTGATAAGCCCCATTACAATCTTGATAAAATAGCTTGAAATCTTCATATAAATAAGCATATGTTTGTTCTCCCTGATCTTCAACTGAACAAACCGTAAATTCACCTGAATTAATCCCTTGAGCAAACCATGATTGATGTTGTTCTCTCCAAAAATCATTATAATCATCTGTATACATAGTTGGATTTGGTCTTATATGCACTATATCGTTTTCCTGAATTTCAAAATCTTTATGAACATATGTATAATAATAGGTAAGTAAAACATCTGAAAAACAAGAAGAACACCAGTTATTTAAACCTGAAATTTGAAATATTACATTTGGCACACAAGGAGTAATTTCTTCCGGATCAGTCCAATAATCAAATCCTTCTTCTTCAAATCCATCATAAGCAGACTCATATGAATCATTTATGTTTGATATACTTGCCAGGATATTACCTCCCTGGTCACCAAAAACACTCTGGTTAATCACATTGTTTTGCCGGATCAATTCAGCTTGCCCATAATCATTGTATTTTAAAATTTCTGATCGTTTTTCCCAGTGTTCACTGACCGGATCATCCAAATATGGAATAAATCCGACAATTCTTCCCAGATCATCAATTTCTCCATTATATTCATACGAAGCTGACGGATAATAAATGGTTTTTTCATCATCATATTTCCATTCGTTCCAGGCAGCTTTTGTGATATTATAGTCACCAATACCCATTATATAATTATTTACACCAGCAATTTGAGATAACATGTTTCTTGATATAAAACCTGTATTTCCATCATCAGGATATGCATCACAGGCATAAACATATTCTTTAACTACTGACATGATACCGTCTTCTTCAGTATTACTGGAGTTTATTAGTTCCCAGCTTATTAAACCATATTCATTATAACCAAATTCTTTTTCGGTAATAAGTCCTTTGTAGTTTGTAGTAATTTTACACAGTTCGCTTGTAACTGATTGCTGGCGTTTTAGTTGTGCTGCCGGAATGAAATAAGTATCATTGTATACGCCAGGGGTATAATTTCCAGTTATATAGTTTATAAAATTACCTAATGAAGATCTGAATTCTACATTATGTTCAAGCTCCCAATCTCCATCAAATATTGAAAATAATTCAAGTAGTGGATTAAATACAAAAGAAGCATCAACGATCAATCTTAAACTGAAATCTCCATCTGAAGGTAATGCTTCCTGAAGCAATATTCCTTCTGATGTATATACCCAGTTCCTATAAATCATTGGATCATAAACATTCCCAAAAGTTGAAGCATCTATACTAAGTGATTTATAATGAATAGTATTTGTAGCATTTTCTGACAAATTATAATTAAAGTTTTCAGAATACTTTAATTCATTACTTTGTGAATATTCTTCTATTTCCAACAATTTAATTTTATTCTCTAAATCAATATTATTTGTAATTACTTCAATGATTGATGTTCTGCTATTTTCAAAACCTTTTATTAAAGCTCTCTTTTGAATGTCATAAACAATTTCAGTACTATTAGGAGTGCCATATAGGTATTTTTTCTTACTGTTGTCTTGATATTGTTCTTCAATAAATTCATAGAAGTGATTATCTGAAACAGTATTGTCAATTCTCATATTTATTGAATATTCAGCCATATAGGTATTAAAATCACTTTCGAAAATATATCCTAAGTATTCAGGGGCATAATGATCTCTTTCAATTTGATGTCTAACTCTTTCAAGGCTCATGAATGATGAAAAAGCGGTAATATAATTAAACCAATAAGAAGCTGGTACAGAAGTATAATGCCCGTTACCGTAATTATAATTCACAGTAACTACTGGATTAATACCGTCATTTACAATTTTACTTTTTAATCTAAGTCCACCAGAATTTTCATTCATTGGCATTGTAAAGCAACGATATAAACGTTTAAAATTATGATCGTAATCATTGGTTGTATAAAGATAGTTTTTATAGCTTTGAAGTACACTTCTAACAAAGGCTAAAGAATTATAATTTTCAATATGAGGTAAGTGGTCATCAATTAAACTACCTTCATTATCAATTGATTTCCAACTTTCACGGTCTGTCTCATAATTAAAGTCATCTCTTTCATAATCCAAACTAATTGATCCACCCTGAGGAGTAGTAATTCTAGATAAAGACCAAGCATTTCTACCTTTATTTTCATCAGGATTTTCAGGTTCGAAGTAAAATCCCATTTCATCTATGAAATATTCATTAGAATACTCTGTGGTTTCAAAGGCTAATCCATCGGAACCAGTATAAGTTTCATCATACGAATATTCTAAAGATTTATATGGCAATATAGAATTTTGAACTAAAATTTCACCGTCTGTATCAATTGGAAGCCAGCCATATCGCACATGTGAATTGGATCGAATGCTCGGAAAATACAATTCCTTTTTAATCTCAAATTTATGTATATCATCAAATGATGGATTGAAACCATATTCAAATTTATAAGCCATTATATCGTCTTCGTTAAGCAAATCATCCTCATAAGGTATAAAGTCAATACCCAATAAGGTTGTTTTGCCTCTACCATTCCCTGTACTAACATTATATTCACTCATATTATCAGAAGGTTCAAAATTGACAGGGTCAAAATATGTATTGACAGGATCCATATTTTCTGAGTTATTATTATTCATTAAGAATTTTGATACGGCAAGTTCCTGAGAGCTGCCTTGTTCTGCATATTTAAAAACAACATCATTCAAGTGTTCATCGCTGATCCTGTCAGTGATTTTAATTCTATCGTATTTCATTGTTTCGACCGGGTAATTAATATGGAACTTGTTAGTTTCCGAATCCTGGGAATGATACTTAAGTATTTGAAAAATATAAGGATAGTTATTTACCAGGTTTGGTTCAGGCCGGTTTAAGGGGATCTTTAAATAATCATGATCTACATCATATCTTTTTGAAATGGTAAAATCAAGTTGTTGAACAGGTGTAATAATTCTTGCAACATATGCCCTTTCACGCATTAAACTTGATGCCCTGTCTGTTTGTGAAAAATTCATCCAATCACGATGTTTTGGGACAACCCTGTAACCTCCATTATCTGCTAAGAGTACATATTCATGTAGTATTGCATCAGTATAGATAATTTTAATCCAGTCCCCGGCATCTTCATCATCTGCCATTCCATTACCGTTGACATCTATATAATCTGCGCTATGGATCTCGGTTAACAGCCATTCTGCAATGTAATCAATTTTCCACCACTCACCGGCAATTTGACCGTTATTAGCTTCAGGATTTCCATTGTTACTCCAATAAGGATCATCTGTAAATAAATACTTTTGCCCGCGTAAAGCCCTTCCAAAAATATATTGGGTACCATCATCACCAATAATTGTAAAGTTCCTGAAATCCTGATAACGTACTTTTTTATCCGGGCCTTCCGGATTAAAAGCGTTACTTGTTATACTTCCAGGAGTAGAAATAGTTACATGCTTTGCAAAATACCGGTCATGTACATAAGGTGGAATGCAAATTGCAGAAGCAAAACTTCCGGTCTTATCCATGCAAGGATGATCGTCGTAATATTTTACTTCCTCCCAGTTAATTTCATTTATACGGCTGAACTCTTGCTCAATATCATATACTTTTGTTTCAAAATTTACTTTCCATGCATTTTTCTCATTAAAAACAAAATTATGTGATCCTCCTTCAATGCCCGCGTTCCAAAATGTATTTCCTCCTAAGCCGGGAATACTGACGTGATAATTATCCGGGGTTAAATTGTATCCTTCTTCAAGGCCATTATATGGTAAATTCTTTCCTTGTTGAGTAGGTTTTGATTCATGTCCGGTATAATATGTTCCATCTATATTTTTCCCCATCATAGATAAAGATCCATCCGGGCATATAATATCACTAATCGGTTTATCGATATTTTGCATTTTTACTTCAGCTGAAGTTTCTGCATAGTCAGGTTCAAAGGCGCCATAATCACGTACAATACTGCCAAAATTTATATTCCATCCCAACCCGATTTCAGAAGCTTTTTGGCCTACCTTAATTCCTGCTTTGTAATTAGCAGTTATCGGGAAGCTCATTTTGCGGCTTTTAACAACCGCAATTGGTATACTCATTGAAGCATCACCTGATTTATCAATAGACACTAAGTTATTTAAATCAACTTCTTTAACTCCGGCATTTACCTGGTTATCTGCTTGTAGCTCATGTGCCATTGTTGAAGCATTAAGTCTTGGTTCTGGAGTGAATTCAGTTGCATCCTGTCCAAAAGAAATTTTTACGATTGTAATAAGTAATACAATGCTTATATATTTTTTCATTTTATTTATTTTCTAAAATTTCTATTCTGTTTTTCAATTCCTTGTTTTCGCTTTTCATTGTTTCATTTTCCTTTTTCATCTCAATCATATATAGCGTTAGCTCCTCAATTTTCTGTAATAAAATGGCATCCATCTCACCAAGGTTTATCCCGTTTTCTTCAACGTTATCAGCAGAAGGGACATCGGGTAAGTGCTTGTTTTCGTTGATATAGTTTTCAACTTCAGTAAGGGTTTTGAGTTGGTAGTTATCTTCAAATACGAAGTCTGACCAGTTTTCGAGGGTTACTTTAACTTCTTTGGCTATTATAATGCCATTTACTGCTAGTTTGGATTGGGGGTTTGTGGTACCTATGCCTACATTTCCATTAGCAGCTATCATCATTTGTTGACTAGAATTGGTATAAAATCTTATATCACCTGATGCAGTTTCATTTCTTATATGCATAATTTGAGAGTTACTTGATCCATATCCAATAAATCCAATACGATCATCTGATCCTCTATACCATTCAATCCAACCAGAAGTTTCTGTTTCATTTGAAGCATCTTTATCAGATAGCCTAATAATAGGAGTTCCTGTACTAATATGCAAAATACGAGCTGGGCTTGATGTACCAATACCAATTTTACCTGTATTACCATCAACTGTCATAGATTTTGTGGCATCAGAAGAATGTCCAAGTCTTAACTTTGAATATGATGACCCATTATAATAATAGATTGATCCATAATTTCCAGCATCATTCCTGTAAATAGAAACTCTCTTATCATTAGTTATATCTCCAAATAAAGCGATATTTCCATTGGTATTATGCACAGCAAGTTTAGCTGTAGGACTAATTGTTCCAATACCAACTCTATCTTGCATTATGCTCATATAATGCCTGGATTGAGTAAACGATTGGATTTCCACTGCACTTATTGTTGTATTAGCAGCAATACTTTGTGCAGAAGTTGCATTTGTAAATACCCCTTCTATATATACATGAATCGTGTTTCCTTTATTATTTAAATGATATATAGGTATTCTATTGTTGTCATGATCAAAATCACCTATTACAAATTGAGTAGCAACATCACCAAGTGCTACCGGGATTTCAGTTTTTTGATGAAAATAACTTCCAACATTATGTCCTATTTGATACCTTTTTGTTATTTTTCCTGTAGCACGCTGTTGACTATATCCTGAAGTAACTGTAACCTCAAGCCAACCCCATATATTCACAGCAGGAAATTCAATATAACAAACTTGATTATCTGTACTATTGGCAAAATATCTGGATAAGTCAATTTCTACATGCTTATCATTTTGCGCATTTACAAATTGTAATGCAAAAAAGAATGCTGCTATAAAAGTTAGTTTTTTCATGTTAATTTATTTTAATTTAAATTATTTATAATCAAATATTTATCTATATGTTTTGTAAAAAGTGTGCCTTGTTTCTAACAGTTAAACTGGTGCAGAAATAATAATTCATATATAACCAATTAATGATATTAATCATCTTTTTTTAGCGCCTTTTAATATTGTTTTTTATTACAAATCAT
>DAOVJU010000524.1 GCA_030632095.1 Chlorobiota bacterium | reverse complement strand
CGGGAAAAACCTTCGGGTATCCCTGATATTTTGTTGGCCTCGGGTATTGAAACAGATATTAGCCATTTAAAAGCAGGGGACTACCTGATAAATAATCAGATACTTGTTGAACGGAAAACAAAGGAAGATTTTGTTATGTCGTTGATACAAAACCGTTTGTTCAAGCAATGTTCAATGCTGAAAAAAACATCTTATTATCATTTGCTGCTTATTGAAGGCAATCCATACACAACTGATCACGATATAACACGCGAAGCTGTAAGAGGGGCTTTGCTCTCAATATCATTGTCATGGCAAATACCAATTGTATATTCAAAAAATGCAGAGGAAACCGCCCAAATGTTGGTCATGGCCGCAAGGCAATACCTTCAGGAAAAAATACTGGTTTTAAGAAAAGGTTATAAACCAAAGCGAAAAAGAAAAAAACAACTTTATTTTTTGCAAGGTTTGCCTTTGGTTGGACCAAAAATTGCGATTGAATTATTGGAGCACTTTGGCACAATTGAAAACATTATATCAGCATCTGAAAAAGAATTGCAAAAAGTACCTGGTATTGGAAAAGCAAAGGCCATGAAAATATGGGAATTTATCAGGTTGCTTTAAATAAATATTGATTACCCATATCGCATGCGTTTAGCGAAGTGTAACACGTATGTGTTTTTCATTTATCGCTCTAATAAAGATCCCGGCTTTTTGTTGTACTACAGCCAGGATGAAGTAGGTTATTGAACCGTGTAGATTAATGTAATAATGCGTATTTTAAAAATAAAGAATAATTCGTTTGTGAGAATCCCAACATGGGTCAACTATTTAATCAATTTATTAAATTTGTCTTTCATTTTCTTCTTCAATTCTTCATTAATTTTTCCTATTTTCTGTTCAATAATATTTTTTTCCAGAGAAGCTATTTTATGAAGTCGAATGACAGAAGGAAGTCTCAAACCATATTTTTCCCAATTTTCAATTTCAAAGTCGAATTCTGTTTTATACAGCTTGCTTGTAATTCTACAAATTATTATGTCATTGTCTTCCGTGTCAAGAATTACGAGGGCTGGCCTTTTCTTTTGTTTCTCTCCGTTAGTAAATGGAAATTTCAACAGGACAATTTCTCCGAAAATTAGTTTTTCCATTTCAATAGTTGTCATAAATTGAGTCGGAGTCAGAATAACCTGCTAAGAATTGTTCTTTTGAAAGTGTCATGAAGTCATTTTCTTCTTGATTCTCGATTTCTTCAAGCAGCACTATTACTCTTATGTCTTTGTCTTCAGATAGTTCAGAGCTAAGATTGTCTGGAACTCTAATTAATTTATTTTTCATTCTTGCTTTGAATTCGACTGCTTTCATAATTGCTCTTTCTTTTTATTCAAAGTTAAACAATAATTCTCTGTTTCTGAAATTCGTTTAAAGTGTTTGCAGGTAACGCGTATATAAAAAAAACAAAGACTAGTTTAAATATATCCTTAACTGTTGTGGTATATTTAACAAAATGTAACGAGTTTGTATTTTGCTTATCTCTATAATAATGGTATCCCTGCTTTATGTTGTACTACAACCAGGATGAAGTGAGTTCTTGAACCATGTAGGTTTAAACTATTTCACATTATCATGCCTCTTCCCCGCTAACATGAGGTGCACATGAAGTATATACGGGAAAATGGCATCCATTGATTCGCTTGCCCCGGTTATTGAACCAGGCAATGCAATGACTAAAGTATGGCCAATCAGTCCGGCAACACTTCTTGAAAGCATAGAATAGGGTGTTCGTTCTTGCCCATATGCTCTTATTGCTTCAGCAATTCCCGGCACTTCCTGGTCAAACATAGAAAACAAAGTTTCCGGGGTTATGTCACGAGGCGAAACTCCTGTTCCACCGGTTGTAATTACCAAATCGTATTTTTCCTCTACATATTTATTAATTAGTGATTTTAATTTTTCCGGTTCGTCTGGAATAACAGAGTAATCAATATGTTCAATATTAGCGCTTTCCAGTTTTTCTTTAATGGCCAATCCAGCTTTGTCTTTTTTCTTTCCGGCAGCAATGGTGTCAGACATTACAATAATAGCCGATTTGAAACCCGGTTTAGGAATATTCACAAAACTTGATTTTCCGCCAGATTTACTTATTAATTTTGTTGATAGAATTTCAATTTCTTTATCAACAGGCTTTAAAAGATCGTAAATAGTAATCGCAACAACACTGGCTCCATACATTGCCTCAACTTCAACCCCGGTTTTATAAATGGTTTTCACCTCACAATTAATGATAATGTCATTTCCGTCAATTTCAAATTCAATAGTACAATCTTCAATAAGCATGGGATGACAATGTGGAATTACATTGCTCGTGTTTTTAACACCGAGAAATCCGGCAACTTTGGCAATTTCAAAAATATCACCCTTAGGTACCTTTTTATTTTTTATAGCATCAATGCTTATATTGCTTACCCGCACTATTGATCTTTCATTTGCAATTCTTAAGGTATTCAGTTTCCAGCTTATACCCTTCATAGCTTCACGAATTATAAATTGTAAATGATGAATTATAAATTAATTATTTTCTTTCCATACGTAACTGTCGTCATTAAAAATTTCTTTCCCCCATATTGAAACTTTATTTTTTATCAAATTTACGGTTTCCTCGCATGCTTTAATTGCCTGAACTCTATGCCCGGATGAAACAAAAACAAACAATGAAATTTCACCGGCATTTACCTTTCCAAAACTATGTTTTACGTGCATACAAGCCAGGTCATCATATTTATCAAATATATGATCTTTAATTTTCCGGAATTGTTTATCAGCCATTTCTGTATAACAAGTGTAATCAATGGCTATAACTTTTTTTCCTTCAATAACATCGTCTCTAACTTGCCCAAGGAATATTGAATGGGCCCCAATATATAATTTTTCATTAT
>DAOVJU010000119.1 GCA_030632095.1 Chlorobiota bacterium | reverse complement strand
TGGAAAGAAAAAATATCCAATAAAATCTGCTAACTTACAGTTTAAGGATGATGAACCAATCTGGAAGCTATCTAAGGCTCAATTAGTTTCAATATTAATGAAACGCATTGCCGGAAATGATATAGAAGGAATATTTATTGAAGAAAATGGTATACCCTGGTTTTTCACAAAAGAAGTATTGTATCGATATAATATTAATAACAAGCTTAAGTTATTCACTAATTATTTTGCATTAATAAGAAAGGTTATTGTTACTAATGATTCTCTTTTATTTGGTGGTAATGATGAAAATTTATTAACAGGAAATAAATATGCAGGACAAAATGTAACATTTATAAATTCCTTAAAATATGAGTTAAATTCAATTCGATTTGAATATGCAGCTCCTGGTTTCGAAAAAGAAGAATTAACCTTATTTAAATATAAATTAGATGGGTTTGATGAAAACTGGTCGCAATGGACATCTGAAGCAAAAAAGGAATATACAAATTTACCTGAGGGTAAATATAACTTTAAGGTTATTGCCAAAAATATTTATGATATAGAAAGTCAACCGGCCAATTTCCATTTTGAAATATTACCACCCTGGCACCGCACTATATTAGCATATATTAGCTATGGTATTCTTATAATTTTAATTGTTGTAATTATAGTCAGGTTGTATACAAGAAAACATAAGAAAGACAAAGAAAAATTAGAAAAAATTGTTATTGAGAGAACCTTAGAAATATCACAACAGAAAGAAGAATTACAAGCACAGGCTGAAGAATTAAAAAAACTTTCAATAGTTGCAAGTAAAACAGACAATGCTGTAACTATTATGGATGCTAAGGGTAATTTTGAATGGTTCAATAAAGGATTTACAAGCTTATATGATTTAACCTTTGATGAATTTATTGTAAAAAGAGGTAAAAATATTTTAGAATGCTCCAAAGATCCTGAAATTAACAAAAAGTTAGCTGCTTGTATTAGTGAAAAAAATACAGTAAACTATGAATTTTCATACCAAAAGGAATCAAAGGAAGATATATGGGTACAAACAACTATAACTCCTATACTTAATGAAAATGGAGATATTTCAAAATTAATTGCAATTGATTCGAATATAACAGAACTTAAAAAAGTTGAAGCTGCAATAGAAACTAAAAAACAGGAAATTGAAAAATCCTATCAAAATGTAAAAATATTAAGTAAAATCGGCCAACAGATTACATCAAAACTCCTGGTAGAAAAAATAATTGTTACAGTTTACAAAAATGTAAATTCGTTTATGGACGCATCGGTATTTTTAATCGGAATTATTAATAGCAAACATCAACGCATCGAATTTAAAGGCGGAAAAGAAAAAGGCGAAACATTACCTTTCTTTTTTACATCGCTTACTGAAACCGATCGCCCTGCAATACAATGCTTTTCAAAACAAAAAGATATTATAATAAATACAATTGAAGAATATCGCAAATTTTCAGATAAAGGTGCTGTAATTGGCGAATTGCCTGAATCTATTATTTATCTTCCACTAATTACAAAAAATGAAGTTATAGGTGTAATAACAGTGCAAAGTTTTCAGAAAAATGCATACACCGATTATCATGTGAATATTTTGCGAAATATAGCTGTTTATACAGCCATAGCTCTGGAAAATGCTGATGCTTTACAACAAATAGAAAACCAAAATTATGAAATCCATGAGAAAAACGTGGAACTGGAACAACAGAAAGAAGAACTTCAAATAACTCTGGAAAATCTAACCCGTACACAGACTCAATTAATACAATCCGAAAAAATGGCTTCTGTAGGACAACTCACCGCCGGTGTAGCCCATGAACTCAATAATCCGATCAATTACATCACAGGAGGTATTGCTTCAATCAGCATGATGCTCGAAGATTTTAAAACTATTCAGGATAAATACCTGGAGATCAACCAGGACAATATTCATGAAAAACTCGATGAAATCAAGGCATTGCAAGATAAATTGGAATACCCTGAACTGGTAGCAGAGATCGAAAATCTCATGAAAAGTATAAAAAACGGAGCCGACAGAGCCATTGAGATTGTCCAGAGCCTGCGAACATTTTCACGTCTGGATGAAGACAAACCTAAGTTAGTAAATATCCACAAGAACCTGGATGCCACATTAGTTATGCTTCGAAACAGAATCGAAAACCGGATAGAGATCCATAAGCAATATGGAGAAATTCCTGAAATAAGGTGTTCCCCGGGTCCGATCAACCAGGTTTTTATGAATTTAATTCTTAATGCCATTGACGCTATCCTGGGAAAAGGGACAATTTATATTAAAACCCATACAATAGAAAATGGTTCAAAAGTATGTATTGCAATAAAAGATACAGGCAAAGGAATGACTGAGGAAACCAGGAACCAGATATTCGAGCCTTTTTTTACTACTAAAGAAACCGGGAAAGGCAAAGGATTGGGATTATCCATTGCACATGGGATCATTGAAGAATATCATGGTACGATAGAAGTAGAAAGCAAACCCGGCTCCGGATCAGAATTTATCATTCAAATCCCAATCAATAGTAGAAATAAATTGTAATGATTATATTTTCAACAAGACAAATAATGTTAAACAAGAAGATGAAATAATTCAAAACATCTTATGCCAGAAATAAACTGAAATAAATAATTTTTTATAAATGAACAAAACATCTTATTTAATACTTTTTCTTCTTTTATTTCAACACTTTTGGGCTGTTTCACAAGATGTTAGTGGAAGTACAATTCCTTATATCCAAAACTATGACAATAAGGATTACAATACACCTGAAAATCAAACCTGGGCGGTTTTACAGGATCAGAGAGGAGTAATGTATTTTGGAAATAATTATGGAATATTGGAATTTGATGGAAATAACTGGAGGCTTATTGAAATATCAAATAAATCAGCAGTTCGTTCATTAGCAATTGACAGTACGGGCAGGGTATTTGTTGGTGCTGTTGGTGAATTTGGTTATTTACAAGCCGATAGCACAGGTTCTATACAATATGTTTCACTCCTTGTAAAAATACCTGAAGAAGAAATAAATTTCATGGATGTATGGGAGATTTTTATTATTAATGAAAGTGTTATTGTAAAAACTTCCGGCAAAATTTTCTTAATTAAAGAAAATAAAACAATAGTATTCAAGTCGATAAATGGTTTTCATGTTTCATTTTTTGTTAACAATGAATTTTTTGTGAAAGAACGGGAAACAGGATTGTTAAAACTAATTGATGACAGCCTGCAATTAGTACCAAATAGTGATCAATTTGTAAACGAATCTCTTCATATAATGCTTCCTTACGAAGAAGATAAAATCTTAATAGCTACCCGCGAACGTGGTATATTTATCTACAATCCAATCAAAAAAAACATTAAGTTCTCAAAACCCGAAGGATTTAAGGAAATAGATAATTTCCTTATAAAAAATCAGGTTTACTATGGTGCAAAAATAAACAATGAACAATTTATTTTAGGAACATCACAAAATGGATTAATAATTATTGATAAATCAGGAAATATTCTACAACATTTTAACAAGGATATTGGCCTGCTGGATATTAAAACTTTGAGTGTTTATGTTGATCCGCAAAAAAATATATGGGCAGGTTTAAACAATGGTATTTCATATATTGTAATGAACTCCCCTATTACACTTTCTGATGAAAAAGACGGTTTATTTGGTTCTGCATACACGGCAATAATTCATAAAGGCCGGCTATATGTGGCAACTTCAGTCGGGCTTTTCCGGAAAGATCCGCAAAACAACTTTAAGGCACTTGAAAATACAAAAGGACAAGGATGGTGTTTAACTGAAATTAATGGCGAATTATTCTTTGGGCATGCAGAAGGTGTTTTTATAATTAAGGATAATGTTGCAAAAAAAATCGTAACAAATGTTAAAACTATATGGAACTTAAATAAATTGAAACATAAACCATATATATTAGCCGGTCATAATAAAGGGCTGATACTATTAGAGTTTAAAAACGGTAATTGGGTTCTAAAACATAATATCAGGGGATTTGATAAATCATCTCATATTGTACAGGAAGATGATAATGGTAATATATGGATAAGTCATAGATTTAATGAAGTTTGCCGGCTCAAACTAAACCAAACTCTTGATAGTGTTATTGAATTGAATTTTTATAACTCTAATCATGGTTTACCTCAGGATAACTATAATTTTGTTTTTAAAATTAAGGAAGCAAATCAAAATTCAAGAATACTGTTTGGTACAGAAAAAGGAATTTACAAATTTAACCCGGAAACAAACCGTTTTGTCCCTGATGAAATATTCAATAAATTGTTCGGGGAAGAAAAATTAATTGACAAATTTGTACAGGATGCTAATGGTAACATCTATTTCCAACATGGAGGTGAAAAAGGGGTACTGCTTTTTCAAACAGATAGCACATATATATTGAAAAAAACACCATTTTTAAAATTCAAAGGTTTATATATTGAAAATATTTCTGTAATTGATACAACTACTATATTATTTTGCTCCAAAGATGGTATTGTTCATTACAATTCCAGTATTATGCCTGATTTTGATATATCATATCCAGTTCTAATCAGGCAAGTTCTTGCCAATGGTAAAATAATTTTTAATGGCACTAAAACCAATGGTAGAATAATAGAGTTACCATATAAAAAATATGTAATACAATTGTCATATTCAGCATTGTATTATGAAGACCACAATAAAACACAGTATAGTTATTTACTTAAAGGGTACGATGATCAATGGTCAGAGTGGTCACTTAAAACTGAGAAAGAATATACAAATTTACCTGAAGGGAGTTACACTTTTAATGTTAAAGCCAAAAATGTATATGAAAAGGAAAGTACAATTGCACATTACCAATTTGAAATATTACCGCCATGGTACAGAACTCTTTTAGCTTATATAGTTTATTTTGTTATAATTCTTTCATTCATAAGGCTTTATGTACTACTGCATACTAGAAGATTAAAAGCATCAAACATAAGATTAGAAGAACTCGTTAAGGAGAGAACTTCTAAGATAGAATTACAAAAAGAAGAATTAATAACTCAGGCAAATGAATTACAAAAGCTCTCAATAGTAGCTTCAGAAACCAATAATGCAATTATTATCATGAATGCAAATGCTGATTTTCAGTGGTTTAATAATGCATTTAATCGTTTATTCGGCTATTCCGGTGAAGAATACAAGAAGAAATTCGGTAATAATCTGATGGTAGCCAGCGGAAATCCTGAAATAAAAGAGCTGATTGCAAAATGTATTTCCACAAAACAAGCTATTGATTACACAGCTAAAAACATTACCAAATCAGGCAAAGAAATTTGGGTACATACAACTCTTTCGCCTGTAATGAATAACAAAGGAGAAATAACAAACCTGATAGCTGTTGATTCCGATATAACAATTATAAAAGAAGCAGAAGCCTTAATACAGGAACAGAATCATGAAATTCAGGAGAAAAATGTGGAATTAGAACAGCAGAAAGAAGAACTTCAAATAACTTTAGAAAACCTTAAACAAACACAACAACAATTGGTTGAATCGAAAAAGATGGCTTCTTTGGGAAATTTGGTAGCAGGAGTAGCACATGAAATTAATACTCCTGTAGGTGTTGGGATTGCAGCTTCTTCTACTCTTGTAAAAAAATCAAAACAAATAGTAGAGCTTTTTGAAACAAAAAAAATGACAATTAATGATCTAAAAAGCTATATAGGTTCTACAAAAATGGCAAGTGAACTAATTTTAAATAATTTAAAAAGAACAGGCGAATTGGTTAAAAGCTTTAAGCAGGTTTCAGTAGATCAATCAACTGAAAACCAAAGACAGTTCAATTTAAAATCATATATTGAAGATGTTATCAGAAGCCTGCATCCAAAATTAAAGAAAACTTCTATTCAGGTTGAAATAGTTTGCGACAAAGACATTGAATTAAATAGTTACCCGGGTGTGTTTGCACAAATAATTACAAATCTTGTAATAAACTCTTTAACCCATGGTTTTAAAATTGATGAAAAAGGAGAAATAAACATTTCTGCAATGGTAGATAACAATAAATTAAAGATAGAATATAGTGATAACGGTAAAGGTATTTCAAAAGATATTTTACCAAAGATTTTTGATCCCTTTTATACAACAAATAAACAAAAAGGAACAGGCCTGGGCCTAAACATAGTATACAATTTAATAACTCAAAAACTAAATGGTACCATAAAATGTACCAGCCAGATAAATAAAGGAGTTATATTTACGATAATGCTAGCAATAAACAAATAAAATTTACGAATATGAATGATGATTACATTTTCAGCAAGACAAATAATGTTGAACAAAAAGATGAAATAACCAAATCAGAAGAAAACTGGAAACTTCTTATTGTTGATGATGAAGAAGCTATTCATTCAGTAATGCGATTAGCCTTAGATGATTTTGTTTTTAAAAATAAGGGGATACAATTTTTGAGTGCTAATTCAGCCAGGGAAGCAAAAAAAATATTACAGCAAAATCCTGATATAGCGCTGGTCCTTCTGGATGTTGTAATGGAATATGATACAGCAGGTTTAGACCTGGTAAAATTTATCAGGAAAGAACTCAATAATAAATTTGTGAGGATTGTTTTATGGACAGGGCAACCTGGACATGCTCCAAAAAAAGATGTTATTTTTTCGTATGAAATCAACGATTACAAAACAAAAACAGAACTTAACCAGGATAATATTTTTACCGTGGTTCTAGCCGGATTAAGAAATTATGATACTATAATTACACTTGAAAATTTTCGCCATTCCCTGGAACAAAAAGTTATTGAGCGAACATATAAAATAGAAACACAAAAACAAAAGATTACTGACAGCATTAAATATGCTCAGAAAATTCAAAATGCTATTTTACCTTCTAATGTGTTAATTAAAAAGATTATACCTGAACATTTTATATTTTATGAGCCAAAGGATATTGTGAGTGGCGATTTTTACTGGATAAATAAAATAAATAATAACATAATTGTAGCTGCTGTGGATTGTACAGGACATGGAGTTCCCGGTGCTTTTATGAGTATGTTGGGTGTTGCTCTGTTAAATGAAATTGTTGATAAGAAAGAAATTACTCAACCAGATAAGATACTTGAAGAATTAAGAAAATACGTTAAAGCATCATTACACCAAACAGGCCAAAACGATGAATCAAGTGATGGTATGGATATGTCGCTCTGTGTAATTGATTCTGAAACAAATAAAATGCAATTTGCCGGTGCAAATAATTCAGTTTATATTATTAGAAGCAATAATAAAAATAAAGAACAGTCAGAGTTCATTGAATTAGAGCCTGATCCTATGCCTATCGGTATTTTTTTGGTTGAGTATCCTTTTAATAATCAAGAGATTCAATTAGAATCAAAAGATTGTATATATTTATTTTCAGATGGTTATTCTGACCAGTTTGGCGGCAAAAAAAACTATAAGTTTATGAAAGCTAAGTTTAAAGAATTGTTACTGGAAATTTCTGAAAAACCAATGCAAGAACAAAAGAATATTCTGGAAAAAACTTTTTATGACTGGAAAGGATCAGGATTTCAGGTAGATGATGTTTTAGTAATGGGAATCAGAATATAATGAGCGAAGCATATTTTGTACAAAAATGAAAAAAACATATCCAATATTTCTTTTTATACTATTATTTAGCTTTACAACAGTAAATCTGTTTGCTAAAACAAATATCGACAGTTTAATAAACTTGTTAAATTCAGCAAACGAAGATACTACTAAAGTAAACTTGCTAAATTTATTAACAGATGCAATATCATATAAAGACACCTCACTTTCGTTAAACTATGCGCAACAAGCAGTTGAACTATCTAAAAAACTAAAATATATAAAAGGAGAATCAAAAGCTTATAAAGAGATTGCATATATATGCAAGAAAAAAAGTGAATTATATATGTCATTAGAATATTTATTTTTAAGATATGATATAATTGAAGAATTATTAAATAATAACCCTGAAAACATTGATTTTAAAATACAATTATCAGAATGTACATATCGTATAGCTGTAATCTATAATTATCAGGGAGTATACAATAAATCAGTTGATTTCCTTTACAAAAGCTTAAAATTAAGCACAGAAACTAATCATACAAAATATATAATACTGGCAAATTTTTCTTTAGGCTCTATACATAGTATTCAAAAAGATAATTCAGATGCTCTTCCTTTTTATAATGCTGCCTTAGAGCTAAGCAAAAAAGAAAATAACGAAGAATATATTGCAGTTTCATATAATAATATTGGGACTTCTTATGGAAATATGAAACAATACGATAAAGCAATTGAATATTTTAATAAAAGCTATAAAATCCATAAAGGACTACAAAACAACAGAAGTATTGCATATTGCTATGCAAACATTGGATTATTATACAAAAAGAAAGGAGATTATAAAACAGCTCTTGAATATTATTTTAAAGCATTAAAACTTAGAACTGAATTAAATGGATTATACGAAATATCAAAAACTTATAACAATATTGGCAATTGCTATAATTCAATGGGAGAATATAATAATGCATTAAAATATCTTTTAGAAGCAAATAAAATTGTAACAAAAAAAGGA
>DAOVJU010000167.1 GCA_030632095.1 Chlorobiota bacterium | reverse complement strand
TAGAATTACGTTTATCTGAAATGCCAGATAATATTGGTAGATTGTTTTATGGTATAATTGGATCAAATGAGTATAAAGAGATACCAGAATTTAATGTTGAATCATTTAATAGAGAAGGATTTACTGTTATGGAATGGGGAGTTTTCAGAAAATAACTATTGCCAACACCAAATATCTAAATCCTGTTCAACTCATAACTCCCAACTCATAACAAACTAACTTTTAACTCTCACTCACACTCACACACAACTTTGAACTTTGAACATTGAACTTTAAACTAAAGCATAATGGCCTTAAAAAGGAGAAGTAAAGTAAATGCAAATTTTAGCATGTCGTCAATGACAGACATTGTGTTCTTGCTATTAATATTTTTTATGATCACCTCAACCTTAATTAATCCAAATGCATTAAAACTATTATTGCCTAAAAGTATATCACAAACTTCTGCAAAACCATTAACAACAGTATCAATAAAAGATGTTGGGAACAGGTTTGAATTTTATGTACCTAATGCTGATGGAATTATTGTAAGAGTTCCATTTTCACAGGTTGAAACCAGGTTAAAAGAAAACCTTGCAGGTGAAGAAAATCCAACAATATCACTGCATGTTGACCGAAGTGTCCCAATGGAAGAAGTTGTAAAAGTAATGAACATAGCAAAAAACAATAGATATAAATTAATACTGGCTACAATGCCTTAAGGTATAATATTTGAGGATTGAATATCGTTTTATCGATAATATATGGCTAATTATATTAAAGAACATAGAAGAGGTATTATAGGAACAACATTATTCCACTTGTTGATTATTGTTTTTTTTATTTTATACAAAGGTTTTTCTACTCCACTTCCATTACCTGATGCTGAAGGAATATTAGTTAATTTTGGTACTGAAGAACAAGGATCGGGCGAGTTTGAACCAAAGAAAGCTGATGTTCCGCCACCAGTGGAAGAAACAATTGAACAAATAGAAGAAGTTGAGGAAACAGTTGAAGAACCGGAAACTACAGAAGAGATAACCGAAACTCCTGAAGAAGAAATTCTTACACAGGAAACAGAAGAAGCTCCTGAGGTTAATGCAGCCGAGAAAAAGAAAAAAGAGGAAGAAGCTGAAAAAAAGAGAATTGAAGAAGAAAAAGAAAGAAAAAGACAGGAAAAAATTGCAGAATTAAGGCGAATTGAAGAGAAAAGGATAAAAGATTCTGTTGAAAATGCAAAACGTGAGGAACAAAAAAGATTGCTTCAGGAAAAAATTAATAAACAATTTGCCAAAGGTGATACCGAATCTGATGGTGAAGGTGAAACTCAAGGTGACGGGAACCAAGGTACAATTGAAGGCGCCCCAAACGCGGATAATTACAATGGAACCAGTAAAGGTGAAGGAATTTCATGGAGTTTAGCCGGCAGAAACCCACAGAAATTACCAAAACCTGAATATATTGAACAAGTTGAAGGTATTGTTGTTGTTGAAGTATTTGTTGACCGGCATGGTAATGTTATTGAAGCCAGGCCAGGTATAAAGGGAAGTACAACCACAGATAATAAATTAATGGAAGCTGCTAAAAAAGCAGCACTTAATGCTAAATTCGACACTAAACCGGATGCTCCACCACGTCAAACCGGTACAATTACTTATCATTTTATGTTGGAATAACAGGCTAAACCTTTTTTTTTATTTTTCCACCTCATCTGTTTATCTTTTTTTTTGTATATTGAATAATTAATCAATTTATCTGAAAAAATGAAAAAACTAATCGTTCTTTTGACTGTAATTTCAATTATCGCCGGATTTCAGAATTATGTGCTTGCACAATGTGAACCTGACATAATTAATTGTATTGACACTGCTGATCCTGGGCAAATATGTCCGCTTGATTTACCTGATGGTGCAACCTGGCAACCGTATGAACAAGTTGTTACAATTATTCCTCCATACGAAGCTGACCTGGGGATTATTGGTACTGTTGATATTGTTAAAATTGTGATTGATACAATTGAAAACCTGCCTCCCGGATTAACTTATGAAGCAAATGCTGAAGAATTCTATGCAGATACTGCATATTGCATATTACTTAGCGGAACTCCAACTTCACAGGGTATATTCAGTCTGAGCATACATGTCATTCCATTTATTGATGTCAATGGGACTCCAACTGCATTTCCAGAACAGATTGATGATACTTCGCTAACTATCACAATATTATCTTCCGGTATAAATGAATATGAAAATAAGGATCTCACAAATTTCACTGTTTCACCAAATCCATTCAATGTCTCAACTCTAATTAGCTTCTATTCAAAAATCTATGGTAAAGCTGAATTGAATATTATTGATTATTGTGGAAAATTGGTATTCAGTGAGTTTATAGAATATCATCAAGGCAATAATGCGATTGAAATTGAAGGTGAAATAATAGCTGAAGGTATCTATTTTTTACTGTTGAAAAATGATAAGTATTTCTTAACAGAAAAGCTTGTTAAAATTAATTGACATTTAAGTCATAGCAGTTATTACAATTTAAATTTTTAAAGAGTATTTCAAAGAAAGTGAACGAGGCGGGCCAATGTCACCCGGACGGATCATGTATTCTTTATTTAACGCGTTTTTAAGGTTTAAGGTAAAAGTAGATATTGTTGAAACTTTGAAAACAAATCTGAAATCCAAAATTGCGAATGGTTTATTATATGTTTCCCAATAAGTATCAAATCCTGGTAAAATCATGATAGTACCGATAATAGGTTCAAGGAAAACTGAGTCAATATTTATCATTTTGCTGTGATGTGAAAAATACACTCCAAAAGATACTTTGTTGAAAGCAAATTCAATATCTGATTTGAAAATATTCAGATGTCGGTACTTTAAAATTTCACCATTCTTAATGCTATCATTATCATAATCCATATTAATTGGTTTTGTAGTTGTATATCCTGTTTGAAATTGTACAGCCAAATCTCCAAAATTTCTACTCGCTTTCCAGCTTAGATCAATTCCGGTAATTCGTGTATTATTCACATTGAATGCCTTAAAACCTAGATACTCTGAGCTTGGTGAAATTCCAGGAGGAAGATGCAGATCATACTTGAATTCCATCATGTTTCTGTATCGGGAAACAAAAACTGCTATATCAAAATTCATTAACAAATTATTGATTTCAAAATTTTGCATAATAGCCGCTTCAGCACTCCAACCCTTTTCTGGTTTTAGATCAGGATTTGGTAATATATTTAATGAACCAACACTTACTGATGTATATTTTTCAGCAATTGAAGGATATCGATATCCCTGGCCAAATGAAGCTCTTAAAAATGTATATTCAAACAGTTGGTAATTCAATCCTGATCTGAAAATTGGCTGAAAATTCTCCTTTTTACCGTCAAGAAAAAATTGTTCTACCCTAAATCCAAAAAGAATCTTTAGCCTGCTTAGAAACTGCTTATTCAATTGAGCATAAAAAGATAATTCATTGCTCTGATGATTATCATAAAGTTCTGCTTTGATATTTGATATCTTTTCAGAAAATCCAGTCACTAAATTTAGTTTATTTGCAAACTTTTTAAAGAATTTATACTCAATAAACAACGACTGTGCTGTACTGTTTTTACCTGTATCGGTTTTATAAGAATTATTTACATAAAAGTATCGCGATTTTAAATTATGTTTTATTCCATTTAAGGTGTAATAATTAATAAAAGGGTCAACAGATAATCGAACACCGGATAATTCAGAAATTGCATCAACATTTTGCTTATAAGCCCCAGAATCTGCATCCTGCCATATAAAGAAATCTATTTTATCCAGATTCATTAAGATTGAATTTACTCCATATGATAATCCTTTAATCCCTGAATCGCGATGAAGATAGTTAAGGTTAAATCTCGCCCTTTTTTCATACTCATTTTCCCGGTATCCTTTATCATTAAAATAATCACCACTAATTATTATATCAGAATTTTTAATCTTCTGCGAGTGTAAGCAATTAATTCCATAATAAAAGCGTGGGCTTTCCCACCAGATAAGCTCTTTCCTTTCGGGTTTCAGATAAAAACCGGCTATTATGCTTGATTTTGTTTCCGGAACTGATTTAGCAAATGCTGTTCTGAAATTCACAACTCCATTCAAAGCAGAAGAACCAAACAAAACAGATGATGCACCTTTAATAATTTCGATCTGTGCAACATTCTCAAGCGGCAAAAAATTCCACTTTATATCACCTGCGTCAGCACTTAATAAGGGTAAATCGTTCAATAATAACAATACCCTGCTGCCTGCCCCGTAACTATATCCACTGCCTCCCCTGATACTCGGTTGCCCGTCCATTATCTCGATTCCAGGTATTTTAGTCAATACAGATTCCAGGTTTGTCTCATTATTATTTTCAATTAAATATGGTTTGATGATATTCATCGAAACAGTAACCTCCGATATTTTTTGTTCATATTTCCCCTCACTAACTACAACTTCACTTAATTTTTCAGACTTCTGCTTTAAAACTACATTTAATACCAAAGTATCATTACTTTTTACATTAACTGTTTTAACATATTCATGATAACCTAAAAAACTAAATGTCAATGTATCAGTAACTGTTATCTTTAATAAATATTCACCTTTTGAATCGGTAACTACTCCCGTTTTTTTTGAATTCACAACACTTGCCCCTGCTAATTTTTCAGAAGATCCCGAATCACTCACTGTCCCCTTTACATATGCGTTTTGAGCAGATAATGAGCAAGTAATAAATGTAATGAGCAATACAATGCCAAATTTCAATGCTACAAGTATCCTTATATAATTCCTAACGTAGCATAAGGCTACAATCAAAAAGATATTAGATGTTGGATACTGGATATTGGATATTGTTTTCATTTCTGACTTAAATGCTTTTTTTCTAATGATTTTATAAAGTAATAGCATAAATCAATATTGTTAATCTAATATAAGATATTTATCAGTGAAATTGAAAATATCGGAAAGTTTAAAATGGCCTAATTTGTTGTTTATAAACAAAATAATTATGTATTTTTATAAAAGATTTAATTTTGTGTTTATATAGATAACACTGATTGTTAAATTGTTCTGATTTACTGTCGCCGTAAGATATATTTCAATAAAATCATATATTTATTAAGTTTTCGATTTAAACTTTTACAAATGGAAGATAGAAAGTATTTAAGAGAGAAGTGGAAACCAGTTAGAATTGAAGGTTTAAAGGAAGGTGAACTTTACGAAATATCTAATTACGGAAGAGTAAGATATTTCAAAAAAGATTTGCAGGAATGGAAAATCTATAAGAATTCTCTTGCAAACGGATATGAATACTTCACCTGGTTTAAATCAAATAAAGGATGGAGGCATAAAATCAATAAGCCGGTACATAGACTGGTAGCTGAATGCTTTTGTAATAAATCTGGTGAAGAGCATAAATTTGTTACTCATTTAAACTTTGATAAACGTGATAATTATTACATAAATTTAAAATGGGTAACACAAGAAGATTTAAACAGGCACAACAGAAAAAACCCACATGTTATTGCATCCAGGTTTGATAAAAATGGGAACCCCAGGAGTGCAAAATTAACCGAGACACAAGTAATACGCCTGAAAAAGAAACTAAAAAGAGGGAAAAACCCATTATATAAAATTGCCAAAGAGTTTGGAATAACCCATACACAATTGAACAGGATACGTTCCGGTGAGAATTGGGGACATGTTAAAATTGATTAAGTTGATACCGATTGGGTTCTATTTTAGATTAGAATGAATTATAACTGTTGCATTTCATTGTATCAGTTTCAAGTTACAAGTTACAGGTTTCAAGTTGTGTGTATTGAGAGAGAGTTAAGTGACAGGAAACCTTGAACTTTGAACTTGAAACTTTGAACTATTTAATTAGAGTGATAAATCAAAATTATAAATTTTAATGCTCATTTAATCATGGGAGAAAAACATTATTTCAATGAAGAATGGAAGCCTGTTATTTTTGAAGGTATAAGGGATGGTGAAAAATATGAAGTTTCTAATTACGGTAGGATCAGAGATTATAGAAAGGAATTAAATGGCTGGAAAGTTTTAAATAATACCATAATTCATGGTTATCCGTACTTTACGGGTTTTAAAACAAACAGAGGATGGCGGCATAATACATCAAGATGCATTCACAAGCTTGTAGCTGAAGCATTTTGTAACAGGCCCAGTGAAGAGCATAAATTTGTAATACATCTGAATTTTGAGAAAGCTGACAATCATTTTAGAAATTTAAGATGGGTAACACCCGAAGAGTTAAGGCTTCATAGTAGAAAAAATCCATATGTCATAGACGCACATCACAATAAACCGAAAAAAAGTAAAAGCTTCAAATTAACTGAAACTGAAGTAATACGCTTAAAAATGAAGCTTAAAAGAAGTAAAAATCCATTTTATAAAATTGCAAAAGAATTTGGAATCTCACATACACAACTGAAAAGAATCAGGCGGGGTGAAAACTGGGGACATGTTAAAATTGATTAAATTGATACCTTTATGGTTCTATTTTGGAATAGAATAAGTTGTAACTTCAGAATTTCATTGAAACCGTTTCAAGTTACAGGTTTCAGGTTGTGTAAGTAATGAGTGAGGAAACCTTAAACTTGAAACAGTTAAAACATTGCAATAATCCAATCAATAATTCCAACTAATTTTAAAGCAGCAAAGAACACAATCACAAGAAGTATATAGCGCACAAATTGAGGCCCCCAACTGACTGCTAACCTGCTTGCAACAAAAGCACCAAGCATGTTTCCAACCGCTAAAATCAATCCGGCTTTATAATCAACCTGTTTATTGACCATGAAAACAATCAATGCAAATGGGGTATAAATAAGAACGATAAGCAATTTTATTACATTGGCTTTAACCAAATCAAATCCGGCACTTAGCACTAATCCCGCGAGCAGGAAAAACCCAACACCTGCTTGTATAAATCCGCCATAAAGACCAATTAAAAAGAAGATTGCTATTTGTAAAATACCAGGCTTGGATTTTACCAGTCCGGCCTGGCCTTTAATCCATTTGTCTGGCTTATAAAGAATTATGAAAAACATAAAAATCAGTAAACCCCCAATGGTTTTGGTCATTATTTCTTCATTCAGGCTTATAGCCAGATTTGCCCCTATCAACGAACCAATAACTGCAGGAATGGTAAGCCAGATACCATCCTTAAAGTTAACTGCTTTTTGCTGTTTAAAACTTCCAATAGCCACAACATTTTGCAGAAGAATGGCTATTCGGTTTGTACCGTTGGCAACATTTG
>DAOVJU010000095.1 GCA_030632095.1 Chlorobiota bacterium | reverse complement strand
TATAATCAAGAAGCCTGATAGCTGCTACTTCCTGCCATGTTAACTTTTCAAATGCCTCCATACCTTTACGCTTATTCCTGTAAAATTCGACTGCATTTGCTTTTTTACCGTATATTGATAAAATCCAATTTCTGATTTTTAGTTTTACTTCCTCTACATTTTCAGAATTTAGCAATATTTCTTTTAACTTTTTATTCTCTTGTAATAATTGTCGCAAGAGTTTATTTGCATTTATGCTAATTGTGGCTTTATCAAGTTTTGCTATATCGTACATATTATACAATTGTCTTTAAAAACATTTACTTATACTAATTTGTTTGTGGCTCACTACACTAAGTTTCAATTTTTTTTACCTCAGAATACTATTTGATATCCATTTGTCAGGATAAATAATGTGAATTCTTTATGTATAATTTATATTCAAAATGAGCAAATAAATAATCTTGTTTTTCCTGATGGAAAATTTTAATACTTTTCTAACTAGCTTATATCCAAATATTTACTTAACCTCAGGGGTAACATAAAGATACAAAAAGTATAGTAAAATTCAAAACTTTAGGATATTAAATTAGTATTCAATTAATTATGATAGGAATTTTAGGAGAATATCCCGGAAAACTATTTTATAGAATAAACGACGAACAAACTATATAATTTCAGGATCAAATATTGTTGAATAACCTGAACTATGCTCGCAAAGCCTAAATTTAAAGATAACTACCAGGTTTTTATTGTTCTGTTTGTTTATGGAATGATGGCCAGGTGCTTAATATAAACACCGATTTTTGTTGGTGTTAACACCAAAAAGAGTATGTGCACAATACTGTAAATAATATAAAATGATTAATTTTTTTCATGATTTTAATTTTAATTACAGTTAGTAAAATTCAAGCTATCAGAATATTGGAAGTTTATAAATATACTATCCTTTTGATAAGCATCAACTAATTTAAGATTATCTTATCTGGTTTTTTAATCAGTTAATTTTATCTTTTCAAATTCAGTTCCTTCATATTCAGGAAAATAATTATCTAATCCTTCAATTGTTATAACTGATTTCTCATTATTAATTATTAGCTTATGGGTGGATTTTGGTGCTAAAATGTAATACTCACCTGTATACTTTATTTTAATGTAATCTTTATTCAATGTATAAGTATAATTGTGTTTAGGTAGCATTGTTATAGTATCAATTCTGTTTATTATGGTATCGTACCAAAACAGGGTATCACTATCTAAACTTATGTTTACCCATTTTCCAATTAGGTCTATCTTATTAATTTGAGGATTTGAGTCATTATTCTTTTCACATCCCAATATTGAACAAATGAAAATAAAAGCTAATAAATTCATTTTCATAATTTTATTGTTTAATCGGTTAAAATCATTCGTTTAATATCAATAACTTTTTCATCTGTAATCACTGTATACATATACATTCCAGTATTAAATTCACTTCCATTTATTGTTATATTCCCATTACCTTTTTGATGCAATTCAAAGCTTTTTAGTTGCATGCCATTCATATCGTAGATGTAACTAGAAAATAACAATGTCATAAAATCAGCAATTAATATTATTAAAGAAGTTGTAACTATTCATTGCTTTAAGATTAAAGTGCCTGGAATGCCTAAAATATTTAGTTCATTTTAAGTACTGATTCGTTGCACAAAAAATAACAATGATTTTTTTCTAAATCAAAATCTTTTCTATTTACTTATTTAATACTTTCTTTGCCAAAAAATTCATTGTATTAAATTAATTAACAAATGAATTCTAATTTCAAATTATCTGTTGTCCTGCCTTGTTATAATGAAGAAGGAAATATTATTTCCATTCATTCTGAGTTAAGTAAAACACTTCATAATATACCAACTTATGAAATAATATTTGTGAATGATGGCAGTTCGGATAATACATTGAAAAACATTAAATCTCTTTCGGAAAAAGACCAACGGATTAAATATATTTCTTTCTCAAGGAATTTTGGACACCAAAATGCTTTAAAAGCAGGAATGGATAAAGCAACAGGAGATTGTGTGATCAGTATGGATTCTGACATGCAACACCCTCCTCATTTAATACATGAAATGATAAACAAATGGCAGGAAGGATTTGAAGTTGTTTATACCATAAGAAAAGAAAGTCAAAACTTAGCTTTCATAAAAAAGTTAACATCAAAGCTATTCTACAGGTTACTAAACAGCCTAACATATATTAATATCTCAGACGGAGCAGCAGATTTCAGGTTACTTGACAGAAAAGTTATTAATGAACTGAAGAATTATCATGAAAACTACTTGTTTCTCAGAGGCCTCATTGCATGGATTGGCTTCAAACAGGTAAGTATTGAATATACTGAAGAAAGCAGGTTAAGTGGTGATACAAAATATACATTCCGAAAGATGCTAAATTTTGCACTTGCAGGGATTACTTCATTTAGCATTAAACCACTAAGGCTAAGCATTGCGTTTGGAGTAATAATAGCCGGCTTTGCTTTTATTTATGCAATATTTGCTATTTACCAGGTACTTTTTACAAATAAAACCGTTCCTGGCTGGAGTTCAATTCTTGTAAGCGTATTGTTTTTAGGAGGTATTCAATTAATTATGATAGGAATATTGGGTGAATATCTTGGTAAGTTGTTTTTGGAAAATAAACGCCGGCCAAACTATATAATCTCCGAATCAAATATTGTTGAATAACCGGAACTATGCTTGCAAAGCTTAAATTTAAAGATAACTACCAGGTTTTTATTGTTCTGTTTGTTTATGGGATTATCTTTTGTTCTATTTCATTAGTGAACCATTATAACTTCAGAACCGCAGGTTACGATCTGGGTATTACCAATAATGCCCTGTACGATTACATTCATTTCAGATGGAATGATGGCCAGGTGCTTAATATAAATTTAACCAATATTTTAAGTGACCATTTTACAATACTTCCATTATTATTTTCACCTTTTTATTGGATTTTTGGTACATATACTGCACTGATCTTCCAAATTCTTGGAATTCTCTGGGGTGGTTTTGGCATATATAAAATATTTATAAAGATCACTAATAATAAAAGAATCGCGGTTTTATCCATTATTCATTTTTTTTCTATCTGGGGTATTTATTCTGCCTTAAGTTTTGATTATCACGATAACGTTTTAGGGGCAATGTTTGTTCCCTGGTTTATATATTTTGTAATACTTGAAAAATGGCGGTATGCATTTATCTATTGGCTTTTAATAATAATAAGTAAAGAAAATATAGCATTATGGGCAATCTTTATATGTGCAGGTTTATTTATCCATTTTTTTCGTGAAAAACAAAAACGCATACCATTAATATTATTTACGCTTGCATCATTTCTTTTTTTTGTTTTAGTAATGAAGGTAATTATACCCACACTTGGAGCCGAAGGCCATGATGGAAAATATTTACATTTCAGGTTTTCTGCCATTGGGGAAAACATGGGTGAGGCAATGAAAACAATTATTACCCGTCCATTCTATACTTTTAAGCTTTTGTTTATAAATCATAAAGGAAATCCAGCTTTAAACGGCATTAAAACCGAACTGCACTATGTCATTATGCTTTCAGGTGGAATTGCACTTTTATTAAGGCCTCAGTTTTTATTAATGTTATTGCCAATTTACGGACAAAAACTTTTTAACGATCTTTTTCCCAGATGGGGACTCAATGGCCAATATTCAATTGAATTTGTACCAATTTTAACAATAGCCTTATTTATTTTTATCGCAAGTATTAAAAAGGAAAAGTATAAATATTTAATTGCATTGATTTCGGTAATACTGACAATTACCATAACAGGAATAAAGCTTGACAAAAGAGTGTCAAAATGGTACAATCCACACAATTCACAATTCTGGACTGCAAAACACTGGAAAAGGCCTTTTAATGTTAAGGAAATACACCGGGTGATTAACTCAATACCCGAAAACATTTCAGTTTGTGCCGATTTTATGTTAGTTCCGCATTTAACCAACAGGGATTCTATTTATCATTTTCCTGTTTATAGAAATGAAATGGAATATGTTGTTTTATTACCCGCGGCAAATAAAACTTATCTTATAAGTAAAGAGAAATACCTTGACTTTATTGAAACTTCCCGTACCGATTCATTGAAAACCATTGTATTTGACAATGATGAGCTGATAATTATCAGGAATAACAGGTAGTTATTTATCCTCATTTTCTAAAACCCATATTGCATCTAGTTTTAACATAGAATCAACAGGTATATCTTTCTTTTCGGCTTTTTTTCGAATTTGTTTCATCCACTTTTCATCTGTTCTTATATAATTAATCAGGTTGTTCAATTTTTTAGAATTTGAATTTTCATTTTGACCTTCGGAAATTGGAATATCGCTCCACTGTATCGGTTCATATTCTAAAGCTGATTTAATAACAAATAGAGTATCAAAAGCTATATTTTTATTTGACAACCAATGATTTCTTGAATTTTCGTTAATGTTATCCCAGAATCTCGAGAAATCAATAGGACATGTCGCTGTATAACCATTAATTGTTTTAAGGTTACAATATTGTGAAGCAAGCATTGCATCAATATGATAGTAAATAGATAAACTATCAATGATTTGGGGCTCATAAGATATTATTGCATTTTCGGGTAATTTTTCAATTAAATCTATAATCGGGTTTATTCTTTCAAGAGCGATTCTTTTTTCGGTTCTATATGATTTTCCTTCTTTAAAGTAATTATCAATTATTATTAGTCCTGTAAATAAGAGAAAAAGTAAAAATATCCACCTATTTTCTTTTTTAAGGATTCTTGAAAAAATAAATGCAGTTGCTATAGCGAAAAAAATCAATTCTATGTTAATTATCCTTGTAATAGAGCGCATAGAACTATATCCTGGCAGAAAGTATACAAATACATAAGCTGATATATTTCCAAAACGAATATATAATAGTTTTGTAATAATACCTGTAATCAACAAACAAATTGGTATAGATTTAATAACAAGACTTATTTTACTTTTATATAATTTTTGTAAAAGCATTCCGGTAAAAACCATGAGACAAATAGTAGCAATTCCACCGGCAAATGATTGATGATCCCACCAAGCTTGATACTCTGATCCGGTTTTACTTAAAAAATTCCATATCAAACTTCCATGTTGACTAAAAAAATGGGATTTAACTGTTGGTATGGCTTGTATAAGTTCATTATAATTCCCAATGCTTGGTGTTATCTTTCTCTGCAAGTATGGAAGTATTAAAGGTAAAACTAAAAGGAAACTTATTATTAAAGAACCAAGCATCTGGAAAACCCACTTTTTGTTATTAATAAAAATTTTAACGGTGTTAAAGTTTATTAGGAATAATATTATTAAGAAAACAGCAATAGGTATTGCAAGCATAAAACCTAAATAGATACCACAATAAATTTGATAAACAACAAACAATAAGGTAAAAAAGAAAAATTTAGGATTTAATTCTTCCTTAAAATTAATTGCCATTAAAAATGCTAATGGAATTGCAAACCTGGGGAATGTTTGGGCATGAGTAATTTGCGACTGTAATGCCATTGAAAAAGCAAATATCATAGCGCCTAGAACTGCTGCGTAATTGTTTTTAAACAACTTATTTAGGAAAAGGTAAGATGTAGAGTAATTCAAAATTGCTAATACAATAAACCAACATTGATATGAAGTAAATATATCAAAACCAAAAATTCGAAATATTGAATAAATTGGGGCTGAACCAAGTAAATTATCAGAGTAAGTTATGACATTTGATTCAGGATACATAAAAGGGGCATCCCAGAATGATTTGACTTGCCCGGTAAAAAACTTATATGCATGTTCAAGAAAATAAAGGTTAAGCCGGCCATCTCCCAAATCACCAGGAAAATATGTTAATGAAATATCTGTAATACGGAGTGTAATAAAGTAAAGGCCAAAAAAAAGCCCAATCAAAAATGGTATTAATCCCCAAATATTTTTAATTAGACGAGTAAAGTTTAATTGGCTATACATTTTGTTAGTTAAATAGTTTGATTGTATATAGATATCTTGGTTTAGATGGCAATTATCTCTCTACCTTAATTTAAGCATTCCATATTTTAGGATGCACCATATAGCTCTAAATCCATCCTTTGCATTAATTTTTTTCCCCTCATCATAAGTTCGGCCATAATAAGATATACCAACCTCGTATATTTTAATTTTTGGTATACGAGCAATTTTAGCTGTAACCTCTGGTTCAAATCCGAAACTTTTTTCTTTAAGATTAATATTTTTTATTATGGTACTTTTGAATAATTTATAACAAGTCTCCATATCTGTGAGGTTTAATCCGGAAAACATATTAGATAAAAAAGTTAAAAATTTATTACCTATGGAATGCCAAAAAAATAATATCCGGTGAGGATTATTCCCCATAAATCTTGATCCATAAACAACATCTGCATTATCATAAAAAACAGGTTTTAATAAATCATTATATTCTTGGGGATCATATTCCAAGTCAGCATCTTGTATTATAATATAATCCCCTGTTGCCTCTTTAATTCCATAATGAAGAGCTGCTCCTTTTCCCATATTCTTTATTTGATTATAAATCTTAATTGTATGGGATGGATTATCATTAATATAATTTTCAATTACTTTTAAAGTGTTATCAGTTGAACAATCATTAACTATAATTATTTCCTTTTCAATATTATTTGACAAAACGACTTCTTTTACTTTGTTTAGAATAAAACCAATAGTCTTTTCTTCATTGTATGCCGGTATTACAATACTAAGTTTATTAATCATTTATTGAATTCAAAAAAAATTAAAAGAAAGAAATTATTACAATAATAATAGAATTATTTATGTTGATAATTGTTTAGTCCTTACGCTAAAAATAACTTAGCATAAAGACTATAATGTAAGTATATGTGTAATGCTAACATTAAACTAAACTGTTTAATAAGGATTATTTTTGTATTATTATTTTACGATGTAAAATACTATCCGATGTAAAAACACTTAAGTAATATAAGTCATTTGGATAATTTGAACAATCAATTACTAAATGGTTTTCATTGGATTCAAAGACATCCTTTTTCATTTTTTAAAGCTTATAAGGGAGCAGAAAAATATATTTCTGCTCCTTCGGTAATGCTATTCAAATATAAATTTTGATTTGTAATTCTGGTTGCCAGAATAAATAACAACAAAATACATTCCGCTAGGTTGATTTAATAAATCTAATTGATAATTGCTTGGAACATTTAATTTACTGATAACCAATTGACCATTCTGATTATATACCGAAATACTTTCGATTGAAGAATTTGATGAGACTATATTTATTATACCATTTGTTGGGTTTGGATATAAATTAATATAATTAGTATTTAAATCTTCGTCTTGATTAAGTATTTCCGTTGCAAGGTTATCTTCACTTGATTGATTTGCACTTTCAAGAGGAGATGAACATGTTATAGGATAAACTTTGATATCACCAATATCATATTTAGGTTCAGCAATTAAAACACCACCTTTTTCAACGGAAAATCCAGTGTTAAATGTAATATACCTTCCGGCATATAAAGTTAAACTACCTCCATTTGAACCATCTCCTTTTACAGTATAATTAGATGCTGTGATACTACTAGAAGTTTTATAGGTCTTTGTTTCACCAATATTCACTATTCCATTGGACAAATTAATTGGTGAAGAATTCCAAGAAATATCTTGCCATGTTCTATCAAATGAAGGTGCACTAAAGCTTAACTTGTTAAGCATTATCTCTCCATGTAAATTAAATGTTCCATCAGGTTTTGAAAAGGTTTTTGTATTATTTGTCCACACCTCATTATTATTAACAATTTCAAATTTCCAACCATATATTAGTCCACCGTCTATTGGCTGATTCGTATTTCCATTAATTAGTCTTCCTGTTATAATATAATTATTATATCCTGGATAATTATAAAAACTCGAAAGACAGGGACAATCATATGTGGGTGAATATGAACCAATTTTTTGAAATTCTTGAGCTGCTGGTTTTGGTGTTCCCTCAACTGTTAAGCTTGGATCGCTAGTTTGGGTAATGTCATTATGATTTAATAAACCTATATAGTCTAAACCATACGACCCCCACCAAACATCTTGATATTGCCACCATGAATAGCCATTGCCTCCGCAATTTATGGTTCGTTTCAATGTTTTTTCAGCAAAATCTCTTTGCTCTTCATAAGAAACAATAATATCATCGGCAGCAAGGCCAGTTTCACCTATTATCCAAGGTTTTGTAATATATTGTCCATAATAGTAAATTTCGTTTTGAACCGACTCAACACTTCCATAAGGATGAAATGAAGCAAAATCTATAGGTAAAATATCAGGATCCCATTTTAATATTTCAGTGCTATTAGCAAAACCGACTGTTAGTAGGTGATCTGGAGCATAAGTGTCCATTAAATACCTCCAATTTGAAACAATTTCACAAGCATCTTTTTTAGTGATTACTAATGAATCTTCATATAAAGGTTCATTAATGAAGTCATAAGCAAAAATAGTAGAATTCGTCGCAAAATCATTTAACAATGCCTCAATATATTCTTCACGAATAGGGTCATAAATTGGGCCACCAGTCAAAATAATAACTTTTAACCCTACTTCTTCAACAACTTCTAATACATCAGAAATAAGCTTAAAATGAATTGAATAATCATCAGGTTGCATAGGAATGTCTATTTCATTTTGATATACACTGTTTGATGTAAAAGCCGGAAACGCTAATTGGTTGCCATTAATAAAATAATGTGGCCTTACATTAAAAAGGCGTATTGCGTTAAAACCTAAATCTTGGAGCAATTGCATATCTGCCTTAATTGTTTCAAGACAATCAGCCTCTCCTGTACATTCTATATCATTGCCCCTTCCATAGCCATGAGCTGGAACAGCCCAAAAATCTTTTCCATTAGTCCGAAAATTAACACCGTAGTTCATTACGACCGGATAGAAATCCTCACGATCTAACTTGAATGTGTTATTTTCCAAATAAACGAAATCTTGTGAAATACTCATTTGGGCAAATAACAAACAAGTTAAAAAGCTAGAAATTAACTTGAAATATTTCATGTCTAATTAGTTTTAGTGTTAGAATTAATTGCGCTTTTTAATTCTTCAATTTCTTTTTGTTGCTGAATAATATAAAGAGTTAATTCTTCTATCTTTTTAAGCAATAATCCATCCATTTCAGCTAAATTGAAACCAAATTCATAAATCTCTTTCTCAGAAGGTATATCAGGTAAATGTTTATTTATTTTTACATATTCTT
>DAOVJU010000551.1 GCA_030632095.1 Chlorobiota bacterium | reverse complement strand
TAATATGTTTAAATCAAGCTTTAGAAGACATAATTTGTATTATGAGGTAAGGCCTAAAGTTAATGCAACAGAAGAAATTATAAAGTTTATTAAGAATAACGAAGGGAAATCGGGTATTATTTATTGTTTAAGCAGAAAAAAAGTAGAAGAACTGGCTGAAACTTTGCAGGTAAATGAAATAAAAGTTTTACCATATCATGCAGGAATGGATTCTTCAACCCGGTCGAGAAATCAGGATATGTTCCTGATGGAAGATGTGGACGTTATTGTTGCCACTATTGCTTTTGGAATGGGTATTGACAAACCGGATGTTCGCTTTGTTATTCATTATGATATTCCAAAAAGTCTTGAAGGATATTACCAGGAGACCGGAAGAGCCGGCAGGGATGGTGGTGAAGGAAACTGTATTACTTTTTATAGTTATAAAGATATACAGAAACTTGAAAAATTTATGCAAGGTAAACCCATTGCAGAACAGGAAATAGGAAAGCAATTACTGTTAGAAACGGTTTCATATGCTGAATCGTCAGTTTGCAGGGTAAAACTATTGTTAAATTATTTTGGAGAGCGCCTGGAAGAACCGTGCAATAATTGTGATAATTGCTTAAATCCAAAAAAAGAGTTTGAAGGCAAAGATTATATGGTAAATGCACTTAACGCAACATTAATGGTAAAAGAAAAGTTTAAAGCTGAGCATATTGCTAATATTCTTGCCGGAAAATTTACCTCAGCTATAAAGTCTTATAAGCATAATGAGTTAGAAATATTCGGATCAGGAAATGAAAAGGATGAAAAGTTTTGGAACTCAGTATTAAGAAGCGCATTAATTGCACAGTTCCTGAATAAGGATATTGATAATTATGGTTTGCTTAAATTAACTAATGCAGGTAAGAAATTTTTAGAAAGCCCAACCTCTTTCATGTTAACTGAAGATCATGATTATGATGCTGCTGAAACTGGATATGTAAAAATGGGCGGAGGGACCAGCGCGGTTGACCCACAGTTGTTTTCAATGTTAAAAGACCTTAGAAAAAATATTGCCAAACAAAAAAAATTACCACCCTTTGTAATATTTCAGGATCCTTCACTGGAAGACATGGCTATACATTATCCTATATCACTTGATGAGCTTAAAAATATTTCAGGTGTGGGTGTAGGTAAGGCACAACGATATGGCAAGGAATTTATTGATTTAATATATAAATATGTTGAGGAAAATGAAATTGAGCGGCCTCAGGATATGATAGTAAAATCGATAGTTAATAAATCAGGACTTAAGGTTTATATTATTCAAAGCATTGACCGAAAACTGCCATTAAATGATATTGCTGATGCAAAAGGCCTTGAAATGAATGATTTGCTTAAAGAAGTTGAGGCTATTGTACATTCCGGGACTAAGGTAAATATAGATTATTACATAGATGAAGTTCTTGATGAGGACCATCAGGATGAGGCTTTTGATTATTTTAAAGAAGATGCTAAAACAGAGTCGGTAGTAGATGCTTTAGAAGAACTTGGTGAAGATGAATATTCGGAAGAAGATATTCGATTAATGCGTATAAAATTTATATCTGAACTTGGGAATTAGTTCGTAGCTACTCTCTGTAGCTTTTTCTAAGGTTCGAAACTTTGGAAAAGGCAGTTAATATTTCCTTCCTTTCCAGTTTAATGGTGTTATGAATGCTAAAACAGGAATAATGGCTGTATAAATAATCACTAAAGGTTGAAGCAACGGGAAAAGTAATAATAACTTTCTTTCTTTGAAAAACCTGGTAACAGGATTCATAAATACAAAATCAATGATACATTTACTTATGAAAGCTCCGAAAAAAAGGACAAATAATTTTAACCAGAAAAAAGATAATATTAAAAGAAGCAAAATCAGGGTATTTGCGAAATAAACTATAATTGAAGCGAACAAAATATCAAAATCCCTATAACCACTGCTTTTTGATATCCACCGTACTCTTTGTTGCAAAAATTGTTTTAAAGATGTTTGCGGATTAGTGTAAACTATAGCATTTTCTGATTTCAGGAAATGAATTGCATCTCGATCAAACTTCTTTAGGGTTAAAAGCAAAAAAATATCATCTCCTGAAACATATTTAGTATTTAATGAATTAATATTTTCAAGATATGCCTTTTTTGTAAATGCTAAATTTGCTGCATTACACATTATTGGGCGTTTAATAGCAATTGATCCGGCTCCTGAACCAATCAGGCTTAGAAACTCTAATGTTTGTAATTTTGAGAAGAGCGCTGTATTAGTTTCAAAACTTACCGGACCTGATAATAATTGTGGTTTTTCTGATTCGAAATAACCAAGTATAGTATATAGCCATGAAGGTAGCAAAATACAATCTGCATCAGTCAACACAATGAAATTATAATTTGCATGCTTTATCCCATAATGAATAGCCGCTTTTTTACCTATTAAGTTATCAGGTAAATCAAAACAATTGAAATTCTGGCATGAATTACAAAAATCCTGAACAATTTGATTTGATCTGTCATTAGAATGATCATTCACTAAAAGAACTTCAAAGTTTTCATTATCAAGGGTTTGATTAATGAGACATTGTAAAAGGGTTTGAATATTTTTTTCTTCATTACGAAATGCTACAATAACGGAAAT
>DAOVJU010000227.1 GCA_030632095.1 Chlorobiota bacterium | reverse complement strand
ATATATTTGTTATCTTTGTTGTATCAGCTCTTTGAAATTCATTTTTTTATATTAACCGCCAATTGATTTTTATATATTAATCCGCTGGCATAATTTTACGGATATGTAAATTGACTTTTACTGCACCCGAAAGGGTGTGGTGCGCCTATATTGTACTGATTACAAGATTGTTAAGCTTAGCCTGACGGCTATGGGGTTTACGCTATGAGCCATATGCTTTTACAGAAGATGGAGTAGCCCTAACTGACGCGGATTTGTAATCCGTGCCTAATTGTTTTAAGTAGAATATGCCTGCCTTGCTTTGGCATCGCGTAAAAATGTGTCAATAATATGAAACAAAACGGACTCAGTGTCTTTATCATTATTTATAGTAAAAAGAATATTGCATATACGAATTAAATATCGTATATTTGTATCGTATTTATAATTCGCATCACAATGAAGGTTACAGCAATTATACCAGATGAGATTATTAATGATATTCAGAAATTTACAAAAGGAAAGAATATCACCGATAGTTTAGTAAAAGCTTTAAATGATTGGTTATATGTTAAGCGTATAGAAATGCTAAACAAAGAACTATCAACAGAGCCTGTAAATTTTAAAGAGGGTTTTACTGCAGAAGGAGTTAGGAAATTAAATAATAAAATATGATTCTTATTGATACATCTGTTTGGATTGAATTCTTTAAGCAGAATATTCAATTTGTTGAAGAAATAGTACCCTTGCTAAAAAGTAAAATGGTCATAACAATTGAACCCATATTTTCTGAATTAATATATGGTGTTAGGCATAAAAAAGATAAAGAAAAGATTTTGTCTTACTGGAGTGTATTGCCAAAGATTGAATTTGGATCAAATACAATGCTTAAAGCTTCTGAATTTGCTAATAATAACAATTATTATAATTTAGGCATTGGTCTAATGGATGCTATTATTATTAAATCAGCTATTGAAGGTAATTATTCAGTATGGACATTAGACAAAAAGATGATAAAGAATATTAATAATAAGTTTTTATATATAACCGGTTAGTCCTTAACTTTTATATTTTGTCTTTTATAATAATGCTTCGAATCACCCCATTCGCCAAATCCAACTTCATCACCGGCTAAATGAATTCTGGCTTCCATGCAATTGCTGCAATCGTTAGCACCTTCATCAATACATGGTTTGTTTTCGTAAAGCTGATAATTAGTTCTGTGAATTGTAGGGGTAATATTCGGCATGATAACATTGGCTCCAATTTTAATTGCTTTTTCACGTCCGGCCGGGTCAATTGTTTGTAAAGCTGTAGCAGATGCAATATTAATATCTTTCATTATTATACGGAGTATTGCAATCATCTTTAGGCTAAGATTAAAACGCTCTTCTAAAGGCAGTAAAGTATTGTGGTATTGATATAATGGAGTTTCTTTGTGTTCAATATAAGGGCCCATGCCAACCATGTCAATGTCAAAATCTTTAAAAAACAAAAGATCATCAGCCAAATGTCCATAATCCTGGAATGGAAGCCCAATCATAACTCCTGTTCCGGTTTGGTAGCCAGTTTTTTGAAGTAAATGAAGGCATTCAAGTCTTCGTTCAAAAGAGTGCTTTTTATTTGCAGGATGAATTTTTTCAAACAATTCTTTGGTTGAAGATTCAATACGAAGTAAATACCGGTGGGCGCCACTTTCAAACCAACGGCGATAAGTTTCTTCAGTTTGCTCTCCCAGCGAGATTGTTATACCCAACTCGTTATTTGATAATTGCTTTATTTTTTTCAGCAAATTATCAACACGGTTTATAAACTTTTTATCTTCTCTTTCACCTGATTGTAAAACTATTGAACCATATTTATTTTCATAAGCAAATTTAGCAGCATTTATAATATCTACATCACTTAGATTATAACGCACCTGGTTTTTATTTCCCGCACGGATACCGCAATAATAACAATTTTTATTACAGATATTTGAAAATTCAATTAAACCACGATAATAGGCTTTTTTCCCGACATATTGTTCTTTAATATTAGCCGAACGGTTATAAATAAGGTTTCTTTCGGTTTTATCAGTTTGAAGTAATTGTATAATATCATCCTTAGAAAGATCTTTCTGTTTCAGAATTTCTTCAACTGTTTTTACTATCTGCATTAGTTATAATCTATATGTAAACAGGAATTCAAAATTACAAACTTATATTTAGAATGTACATTTTTCATTTAGTATATTTGTGACTAATTCAGATGATTAAAAATCTATTATTATGATAAACGAACAAATGATTAATCCCCGCAGCATTGTTGTTATTGGCGGATCAAATAATATTATGAAACCTGGCGGAAAGGTTTTGAAGAATATTATTGATGGTAATTTTAAGGGTAACTTATATGTAACTAACCTGAAAGAAGATGAAGTTCAAGGGATTAAAAGTTTTAATGACACTAAGGACCTACCGCATGTAGATTTAGCGATTCTTGCAATTGCAGCAAAATTTTGTCCGCAAACAATTGAAATACTTACACGTGAGAAGCAAACAAG
This sequence comes from Chlorobiota bacterium, assembly GCA_030632095.1. GTDB lineage: Bacteria > Bacteroidota > Bacteroidia > Bacteroidales > B39-G9 > JAADFW01. The sequence continues at coordinate 3,565 of DAOVJU010000227.1, read as the reverse complement.
GGCATTTATTATCTTATCAGCAGGATTTAGTGAAGAAAATGAAGAAGGTGCAAAGCTTGAAGGACAAATTGTTGAAATTATTAATCGTGTAAATGGAAGTTTAATTGGGCCGAATTGTATTGGTGTATTAAATCAAAATTACAGTGGTGTTTTTACGACACCTATTCCAAAATTGGACTCACAAGGCTGTGATTTTATTTCCGGTTCCGGTGCTACGGCTGTTTTTATAATGGAGGCTGGAATACCTAACGGATTGACATTTTCAAGTGTTTATTCAGTGGGAAATAGTGCGCAAATGGGGGTAGAGGAAGTTTTAAAGCATATGGATGAAAATTTTGATCCTGAGAAAAGTTCCAGGGTCAAATTACTGTATATTGAAAACATTGATAAACCTGAAATGCTTTTAAAACATACTTCATCGTTAATTAGGAAAGGGTGTAGAATTGCCGCAATTAAAGCCGGAAGTTCTGAAGCAGGAAGCAGGGCAGCTTCATCACATACCGGAGCTTTGGCAAGCCCGGATACGGCTGTTGATGCTTTGTTCAAGAAAGCAGGAATAGTGCGTTGTAACAGCCGGGAAGAACTAACAACAGTTGCCGGCATTTTCATGCACAAGGAAATAAAGGGAAAAAACATAGCGGTTATTACTCATGCAGGCGGGCCTGCTGTAATGCTTACTGATGCTTTGTCAAATGGTGGATTAGAAATCCCGCATATTGATGGAAAAACTGCTGGGGAGTTATTAGAACATTTATATCCCGGATCATCAGTGGCAAATCCTATTGATTTTCTTGCAACGGGAACTGCCGAACAATTAGGAACTATTATTGATTATTGTGATCAGAAATTTGATAGTATTGATGCAATGATTGTAATATTTGGAAGCCCTGGTTTGTTTGAAGTGTATGAAGTATATGATATACTTGATGAAAAAATGAAAACCTGTAAAAAACCAATCTTTCCTGTATTGCCTTCAATAGTGAATGTTAAAAAGGAAATAGAGCATTTTCTTGCAAAAGGAAGAATAAATTTTCCGGATGAAGTTATACTTGGAAATTCATTGGCAAAAATTTATAATACAGCCAAACCTTTGCCGGAAAAAATAGAATTACCTGAAATAAACAGCCGGAAAATTAGAAAAATTATTGAAGAATCCGGAAATGGTTACCTGCAACCTGATAAAGTACAAGAATTATTAGACGCAGCAGGTATAAACAGAGCCGGTGAAGCAATTGTGATTTCTGAATTGGAAGCAATTAAAAAAGCTGGTGAATTAGGATTTCCGGTGGTAATGAAAGTAGTTGGCCCGGTACATAAATCTGATGTAGGTGGTGTTGTTCTTAATGTTATAAGTAAGGAAGAGGTTGCAAAAGAATTCAACAGAATGATGAAAATTAAAGAAACAACTTCCATATTGATACAGCCTATGCTCTCGGGAACAGAACTTTTTGCCGGTGCAAAACTGGAACCTAAATTCGGCCATATGGTTTTATGTGGACTTGGAGGGATCTTTATTGAAGTCTTAAAAGATGTTAGTTATGGATTAGCACCACTAACTAAGGAAGAAGCAAGTAAAATGGTGAAAGATTTAAATGGTTATGGAATTATAAAAGGAGCCAGGGGACAAGAAGGAGTGAATGAAGAAAAATTTATTGAAACTATCGTACGGCTCTCTGTATTGGTAAATGTTGCACCGGAGATTTTTGAAATGGATTTGAATCCTTTACTGGGTAATAAAAAAAATGTAGTGGCTGTTGATGCAAGGATTAGAATTGAAAAATAAAACAATATAACCATTTATAGTATAATAATTTAAAAGCATGAACGGTTACAACAAAACATATTAACTTAACTAAAATATTTTCGTGTGAGAAATGAAGTAATAGTACAAGAGGAGAGTTTGCAAAAAGCAATTGACTTTTTTAATACTCTGAATACTGATAAAAAATACAATAATGAAATAAAAAAACTATTCAATGAGCAGCCTTATATCATAACTTATATAATGGCTGTTAATGATTCTGAGGGTTTAAATGATCAAGTTCTTCAGGAGGTTATTGAATTAGTGTATATATGCTGGTTATCATTTAATTTTGAAGGTGTAAAAATGCCGGAAATAAAAGAAGAGATCATTGATTTTGTTATATCAGAAACGGAAAATATATCTAATGAAATAATTAATGCTTTAGGGTTTGATCCTGATGACGAAAATATTCTGGAAAAAATGAATGCTATAAATGCTGTAATAGGTAATGCCGATTTTCAAAATCCGGATAAATTAATTGAATTTATAAAGTCTAATAATCTCGAAGGATTAATGGATACAATAATCAAGGGCGAAAAAAGGAATGAGCAAATAGTTTTGCTTGATTACTGTACCCAGGAGTTACATGATTCTCAGTATTCTTTTAAAACAGAAGAAATTGCAATAATGCATGGATTAATTAATAGTGTTGTACAATGCTTTGATATTACAGCAAATAAAAAACCCGTAATGAAGTTAGTAAAAACACCTGATAAAAAAAGAAGGGTATCTAAAAGAAAAACTAAAAAGAATTGTTACCAGGTAAAAGTTACATTAAAAGGAATAAGGCCTCCAATATGGCGAAGACTGCTTATAAGTGATGAAATTACACTTGATGAATTAAATGAAATCTTGATAGACACAATGGGTTGGGAAGGATATCATTTATATGATTTTGATATTGACGGATTAAACTACGCTGTTCCGGATGGTGATTTTGAAATGCAAGATGTTGATTCAAGAGAAGCTTATCTAAGTGATTTATATCTTGAAGAAGGTTCAAAATTTATATATCGTTATGATTTTGGTGATGATTGGGAACATACGGTCCTTATTGAAAAGATTTTGCCTTATGATAAAAATCAAAAATATCCGTTTTGTATAAAAGGGAAAAGAAACTGTCCGCCCGAAGATGTAGGTGGTGTTTGGCGATACCAGGATATGCTACAAATCATACAGGATAAAGAAAATAAGGAATATAACGAATGGATAGATTGGTTAGGTGATGATTTTGATCCTGAAGAATTTAATATGGAAGAAATAAATTGCAGGCTTATCTAGTTTAATTAATGTTTGTCCATAAAGTCCGCTATCTTCGTTACGCTCATCTTGAAAACAGTCATTTACAAAAGTAAACTTCTTGATTTTCAAGATTTCGCAAGCCTTGATAGCGAACTTTCTGAACCAAACACTTGACTTTAGAGACAGACTAATTAGCATCTTTAATTAATCAGCCCTGAAGTTACTAAATTTTGAAAATTGCAATAAATAACATGTATCTTCATTAGCATAGTAAGTAAATTACAAAAATCAATTAATAAAGAATGAACCTAAAATCTGCTATTAAAAATTTTAAAATCATTGAAACATGTTAGTAAAAACAATAGTATTAGCCTTATATGCCCTAATGATAATCATTGTTGGCATTATTGGAATGCGTAAAACAAAATCATTTTCTGACTTTTTTCTGGGTGGAGGTAACATTGGACCATGGATGACAGCATTCTCTTATGGAACAGCTTATTTTTCAGCGGTTGTATT
>DAOVJU010000329.1 GCA_030632095.1 Chlorobiota bacterium | reverse complement strand
CAACTATGTTGCAGGTAAAACAATGGTTTCATTCAATGGTAGGCATTAGTAATTTAGCCAAACGTAAAATAGCCTTTAATATGACATAAATCTTGCAGGATTTTTATTAGTAAATAATTGAACAAAAACAACACACCAGTTCAGAACCCTCGCAGGGTTTGAAATTTCCTAAAATTTATACGCTAAACCTATTCGTAAACCAGATAAATTATACTTCGTAATCTTATCTTCAGGACTAATAGATTTGGTAACTTTCTTTCTAACTATAACCTTTTGATTTACATAAGCTAATGTAAGGCTTGCTTTATTGAAAAGTTCAAATTCCGTACTTAATTTATAACCGAAAATTAGTCCTTTTACTTCTTCTTGCTCAGACTTAATAATACCCGCATTACCACTATTCTTAGTATTAAAACAATAGGAAATAATAAGTCCTGGTCCAAAAACTAATTTTGCTTTGTCATTTAATTTGATTTTATACATTAGGGCAGGTTCAAAATCAATCTTATAAAACGTAAATTTGTCTTCTTTTGTAGAAATCCTGCTAGAATTAAATAATGTTTTAAAATTGAGTACTAAATTATTAGAATAACTATTTTCCAGCAACATCCCCAGTGCAAATGTATTGAATATAAAAATTTTAGAAAAGTCATCATTATTTATGGTTGACATTAAATTCAGAGATATATATGAGCCAATTTGCAATGCTTCTGTATTCTTGAATTTAGTATATCTATAAAGTTCCGGGTTTTGATACTCATTATATGCTGAAACAAATTCTCCTAATGATTTCGTGTTATAATAGATTTTTTTCCTGTACATAAGCTTAAACTCCTGATAATCTGCTAAATAACTGCTTATAAAATCGTTTAATTTAAATTTATATTCTTCCAGACACACATATCCTTGCTTGTCAACCTTTTTCAAGAAGAAAATTGTTTCACCTTTACTATTCTTTGATTCACCTAAAGTTAATGGGCCAATTAAGATGTGACTCATTAATTTCTTCTTTTTACCAGTAATATCTGTTTTTGAAAGGAATTTATTTTCCCCATCAAAATATGAATGAATATCCTCGGATTTAATAGTTTGAACGTTTCCATCATGGTTTATGAATGAGACCTGGTTAAAGTTTGTACTCGCATACTTTTTGATAATTTTTATATTTCTAAGCGTGTCTTTTTCATTTGTTATAATATATGACTTATTGGTCTGCGTAAAAGCCAAATTAAAATAACTGATAAACAAGCTAATTAAAATTACTTTTCTGTTCATGTGTGCTATTTTTTATTTCATGTTTAAAATTTATACCCAATAAGAATATAGTTTGTTTTTAAATTTGAAGCCAAATTCCAATATTCTGAAAATCCGTTTCCTTTCTCAAAACGATACTCAATAAAAAAGTTCCTGTAAATAAAACCTAAATCTGCTGCAAAGCCTTGCTCATATTTTCTGATTAAATCTAATGCATTTTTTTCACGTTTATTGTATACAGGATCATTAAAGGTTTCAATAATTTTACTATTGCTGGTTTTAGTTATATAAGAATTAGTTATTCCAAAACCAAAATATGGCCGGATGTTATTATAATACAACTGAAACCTTACTAAATTTGACATTTTTAAATATTCAAAATCAAATGAAGTACTAATTAGATCATACCAGTCGCCATATTTAATATCCTTATATTTTCCTTTAAAACTGTGCTTTTTATAAATTAGCTCATTATAAACAGACCATTTTTTTCGATTACCCGGAAAAACAATATTTAATGCCAGTCCTAAGGCTGGATCCACAGAATTTTCATAGTCGGTTTCTGACAAACTTCCTGGTGTTTCACTTTCAAAACTAAGACTGGTGAATGAAATTCCAACTAAAATCATAGGTTCATATTCTATTTTTGGCTTCTCAATTTTATACGTATTTCCACTTCCAACACAAGTATTGTATTTCGTAAACAATTTAATTAAATCATTGCTTTTGAATTGAAGTTCAGAAATTTCATTTGCCAATTCCAGACAATCATTTAAATAATGAATTAGTTGACCTTTATATTTTTCTAACTTTCGCAAATTATAGGTAACAAGATATTCAATATATAGAAGTTCGTCCACAATTGTATCTTTCTTAATATAAAAATGCTCCGTTGCGTCTTCATCCTTATAATAATAGAGGCTTGCTTCTCCTTCTATAAGAGTTTTAAGGAACAGTGTAACAGTATCACTTCTTAATTCAATTTCGTTAACTGATTTTTGCAATTTTTGTAGATTATGAGATGCCCTGGAAACCGTCACTATTTGGCTTATATAATATTCATTTGCCATATAAAATGACTTGATTTGATCCGGTTGGTAATAAATAATGTGTGAATCCGCGTCTTTTTTAAATTTTATTGTTTCCGGATTCTTACTCCAGTTTTGATAGTCAATTAACCCGTTTAATGTATCATTATTATGTGTAATAATCGTTCCCTTAATATAATTTGCCTGAGCAAAAGGAATCAAATTAAATAATAGCAAGAATGGGCATATAACTAATAAATATTTTATCATTGCAAAAGACTTCATATAATTAATGTATTATATTATTTGCATGTTTTAACAATGTTTTATACAACCTGGTCCTTACCTGATTTCTAATAACTAATTGTTTCATTTGAATAATAAGACTGCGAAATTAGAAAACAATTTACAATTAATATGGGATAATAATAATGTTAATAAATGTTAGAAAAAATGTTTTTTCAAAAGTCTATTCACAAATTCCTTCATATTATTAAAATGTGAACCTTCCCAATATATTCGTTCACAGTGAGTACATTGAAAAAAGTCATTATAATATTTTAGTGTTTTTGGCTTTAACTGATCTGCAATTTTACTTTTAATTACCCGTACTACAGAATGATTGCACTCAATACATCGTGATAACGGATTTAATTTTGATTTAAGGTCAAAGCGATCAATAATCTCAAGAATTTGCTTCTTGGGAATAGTATTCCTTACAAAATATCCATGAGTTATGTCTTTTATTTTCAGCAAGTTAATATCTCTGGTTAGAATAATCCTTTTCTGCTCCAGGGATATGTTGACAATTTCCTGATCTTCATACGAATTACTATATAAAGTATCAAATCCAACCATTCTAAGGTACTTGGCCAACTTTCCCAAATGAACATCCAGGACGAATTTCACAACTCTTAAAGGGCTATGAGATAGTTTTGAAACCTCTGCTATATCAATCTTTTCAAAAACCGGATAAACAGAAACTTTATCATCGCCTTTTAAATGATAGTTAAAACCCACTGAATTACCATTTACAAGAATTAAATCAACTTCAATATGTGGTATCCCATTTGCCTCAATTGCATCCTTAACAGTTGGAGAACCCCAGAAAGTATAATTTATCCAGGCTTGTTTTTTAGCTTTTGGTAAAAAATCATTTAACTCAGCATAAAAACGCATTTGTACTGATTTTTGCTTCATAAATCTCATTTATATGTTAAGGATGAAGTTATTGAAAATTAATTCTAAAACCCACTAAAAAAAGTCTTGGATGAGGATATAATCCTTTATCAATGCCTCCTGGAATTTCAGGATCTGTTCCATTGTATTTAGTAATTAAAAGCAAGTTTTGTGCAGTTGTATAGACTTTTAAATTTATTTTATTTTTCACAACATTTTTGAATATATATGCCAGTGTAATATGATCCATTCTGAAAAATGAAGCATTTTGTATAAAATGACTTGATAAATATTGTGGATTTTCGAAAGTTACACTTGGATTTTCAAGAATATTTGATAAGTAACCATTTGAATGATAAATGTGATTGTATATCGAAGTGTTTGATTCAACATTATTATACAGGTAATTTCCAATATTTATTCTGCCTGAAAAACTAAATTCCAGTTTCTTATAGTTAAACCTTGATGAAATTCCCATAAACATATCAGGATGTGGTTTATGAAGTGCATAACGATCGTAATAATTTATTTCTCCATCCTGATTTTTGTCAACATATAAACCTTCAATAGGTTCTCCGTTCTGGTCATAATACTGGTAATAAGAATAAAAAGAATATGCAGGGTAATCGAGTGAATGAACCTGAATTGTATTACCAACACCACCGGAAATTGATCCGGTATTTATAATTAAATTGTAGGAATCATCAGATATTAATTCAGTAATTTTATTTATGTTGTATGCAAAATTATAACCGAATTCCCACTTAAAATCATCGTTTATCAAAGGAATTAGTTCTATTGATATTTCTGCACCTTTATTTTCAATAGAACCAAAATTTGTCATAATTGTATTTGTTAAATTTGTTCCTGCATCTACTGGAATATAATGCATAAGATCAACTGTTGTATTCTTATAAATGTTAATATCACCATAAATTCTTTCCTTAAAGAAACCGTAGTCAATACCAAAATTCATTGATGTTTTTTTCTCCCACTTTAGATTTAAATCAAAACTGGCCGGTCTTACTGATGATATATCATCACCAAATTGATATGTTGCTAAATCACCAGCATAAACATATTGTGTAAAAACAGGGGTATTTAAAGGTATCAGATCCTGATTACCCGATCTCCCCCAATTGAACCTGAGATTAAGCCTGGATAGAAAATTCAGGTTTTCCATAAATGCTTCATGGCTTATTTTCCATGTCACACCAAATGCCGGAAACCACTTCCACCTTTCATCTATTGAAAATCTTGATGAACCATCATATCTAAGCGAATAATTAAGTATGTATTTATTCATGAAGCT
>DAOVJU010000052.1 GCA_030632095.1 Chlorobiota bacterium | reverse complement strand
GACTGGTTTGGCTCATTGCTTTACGCAGCAGCTTTAATGGGCATTATGTACGGCTTTTCTGAACTTCCCGAAACAAAGGGTTTTGTATTTACTGTTTGTGGATTTCTGATATTATTCTTCTTCATTTTATGGGAATTAAAACATAAATATCCTGTGCTCGAATTACGTCTTTTTGTTAATAATACTACTTTTCGCTACTCTAATTTGGCTGCGTTAATTAACTATAGTGCCACATTTGCCATTGGGTTTTTATTAAGCTTATACCTTCAATATATTAAAGCTTTGAATCCTCGCGATGCAGGACTCATTTTGGTTGCTTCACCAATTATCATGGCCATTTTTGCACCAATTGCCGGAAGACTTTCTGACAAGTTTGAGCCGCGAATAATTGCATCCATTGGTATGGCATTGTCTACTTTGGGACTAGTTTTTCTCATATTTATTACAGTTAACACCAACCTTTCTTCCCTGGTTTTTATTCTTATTTTACTGGGCTTTGGATTTGCATTCTTCTCTTCACCAAATACAAATGCCATTATGAGTTCCGTTGATAAAAAGTATTTGGGAGTAGCTTCCGGTGCGGTAAGCACAATGCGATTAGTTGGGCAAATGATGAGTATGGGAATAGCTATGTTATTATTTTCATTATTCATTGGAAAAGTTGAAATACAACCAGAAAATTATTTTTTATTTCTAAAATCAGTGAAAACTGCTTTTGGAATTTTTGCAATATTATGTTTTCTGGGAATTTTTGCATCATTGGCCAGTGGTAAGGTAATAACCTGAGTTCGATATTGTTTTCATTTCGGACATAAATGCTTTTTTTCTACTGATTCAATAAAGTTGTTTAATTTCCAAATTATTGCAACTCATTTTTTATCTTTAAATTATTAATTTCATACTTTTTCAAAGACGGATTTATGAATGAAAATAGCACTCAACTTTATCAACCTGTAGAAACATATTTTGAACCGACTTCACAAAAAGACGAAGCCATTACAATTAAGGAATTTCTTGAATTATTAAAACAAGAAGAGGAATTTTTTATGGGAGAGAAGCACAAAACCAAATTAATGGTTACCCGGCTTCGAAAAATCTTTAACGACAAGGTTATCTGGGATAAAGATTTAATTCGAAAAGCTGCTCATATTAATGGGCGATATGAAGTAAAACCAATAGAGGATAAAGAGGCAACTTATAAAAAAAGGTCACAGGGAGGATTAAAACTTAAACATCAGCAGGTTAAAGTTAAAGAAGCCGACTGGATGAATCCAAACATTGGAACAGTTCCTGATATTTATGCAAATGATAATCAGAAAGTAATATTGGAAGATGGATTGTATAGTGATTTTGGACATGTGTTAGCAGGAATAGATGCATTTAATAATTTTGCAGCGGTAAAACCACTTCCCGGATTTTTATTCTGGTTGCGTTTTGCATTTCCAAATATAAAAAGCAACCTTGATTTTGCAACATGGCTTGGCAATATTACCAGTTCATCAGGAGAATTCTTTTTTGAATATTTGAAGAAAAAAAAGCCATTATCAAATGAAGATAAGCAAAGAATAATTAACTGTTTTGCTCCGGGGCATGAAATGCTGGGCAATATTGATGCCTGTGTAATTTGTCAGGTATATAATACTTCTGCTTCATATGGATTAAGAGTTTCGGAAATATTCAGAGATTATTATTGCGAAGGAGGAATGGGAGAATATTACCGAAAAAGAAGATATTCTTTTTTTAGTTCTGCTATTGGCCTTAAAGGCTGGAATGGTGAAGGATTTAATAATGAGAATGAATGGTTAGAATATCAAAAAAAGCAATTATATAACAGTGATGTTTTTTATATTCATAAGCAAAGCAAGTGGCCAAAGAACATTTGGTTAACAATTGTTATATGGCTTAAGGCTTATAAAAACGTACTTGACATGGAACTACTACTTTATATATTTTTAAAGTCACTTAAGGAAAAAATAAAAGTTGAACCTGACTAGTGTCATGTCAGACGTATAATGTCTCCCGAAAGTTTTCGGGAAGTCAAAAGTTATATGTAATACAAAATCAGGTAAATAACAATACATTTAACATGAAATATTTGACATCTGACATTTGACTTAACACTAGGATAATTAATTCATAATGCTTTCTATTTCTGACAAAGAAAAAATAATTAATGAAATAATATTTAAGGCTTCTTTAAGCAGTGGTGCAGGGGGGCAACATGTAAATAAAGTAAACACGAAAGTTGAATTGCGTTTTCATATTGATAAATCAGAAAACTTTAACGAAGAAGAAAAGCATGTTTTAAAAACAAAGCTGAAGAATAAAATTAGTAATGAGGGATTTCTTGTGCTTAGTTCCCAATCTGAACGCACACAACTTAAAAACAAGGGAAAAGTTCTAGAACGATTTTTTGATTTACTTGAAAAGGCTTTAAAACCGGAGAAGAAACGCAAACCGACCAAACCAACTAAAGCTTCAAAAGAAAAACGACTTAAAGAAAAACATATGCAGTCAGAAAAGAAAACGGGCAGGAAAGATGTTGATTTATAAAAGTGCCATTTACATACCTTTTCCAAAGTTCAAAACTTCGGAAAAGTTTTCCTAACTGTAATCAATTTTTCTTCCCTTTCAATCAGTTTACCAAAAGAAACTGCCGGCATTTTGTTCGCTTTTAAAATTTTCTCCACTTCATCTTTCACCTCTTTATCAACAGCAATTAGCAATCCTCCGCTTGTTTGTGGATCGCAAAGAATGTACTTGTATGACTGATCTTTAAGATTGATATCCTGTCCATAGCTTTTCCAGTTATTGAATGTTCCTCCCGGAAAACACTTTTTTTCGATATATTGCTCCAATCCTTCCAAAACTGGAACTTTGGAAAAATCAATGTTTGCTGAAACATTACTTCCTGAACACATTTCCGTTAAATGCCCGAGAAATCCAAAACCTGTTACATCAGTCATTGCAGTTACTCCTCCAATATCAGCAAACTGTAATCCTATGGTATTTAACCGGATCATTAAACCAGCAGCCATACTTTTGTGTTCATCTTTCAGAACACCCTTTTTAAGTGCGGTTGTAAGAATCCCAACTCCAAGCGGTTTAGTTAAATACAGGATATTACCGGCTTTTGCAGTATTGTTTCTTTTTAATTTATTTAAATCAATTATACCGGTTACTGCTAATCCAAATATTGGTTCGGGGCTGTCAATACTATGTCCACCCGAAAGTACAATTCCGGCTTCTTTACAGATAGTTCTACCGCCTTCCAGAACAAGCTGTGCAATTTTCGCTGATAATATATTTATTGGCCATCCTAATACAGCCAGTGCCATTAAAGGTTTTCCTCCCATGGCATAAATATCGCTTATGGCATTAGCCGCAGCAATCTTTCCAAATGTGTGCGGATCATCATCAATTGGCATGAAAAAATCTGTTGTACTAATAATTCCTTTTCCTCCTCCAATGTCATAAACCGCAGCATCGTCTCTTGAATCATTACCAACAATCAACTTCGAATCTTTTTTAAGAGGGATGCTTGTTTTAAGAATTGACTCAAGCACACCGGGAGATATTTTACAACCACATCCTGCGCCATGACTGTATTGTGTTAGTTTTATGTTTGACATTTGCTTATTTATGAAATTTAGTGCCTAAAGTACTTTAAGTAATTTAGGCACTTGTTAAATGTTTTAAACAATCCCTGACCAAAGCTGCATTTTTAGCATGATTTATCGAATTTGCTTCTACATGCTTAACCAAATTCTGATTCCTTTTTGACAAACCTTTGAGATAATATTTATCGTAATAATTCAGGAGAATCATGGCAGCTTCAACATAGTTGTTGTTATTAATATATTTTATGGCCTCTTGTGCATTCTGGCCTCCCAGCCTTTTTGATATTTTAAGTACATTTTCTGTCAATACGGTATTATTACAGCTTTCGTAATCGGAAGCCAGGTATTCCGCTCTTTTTCTTTTAGGGATTTCTAAAAAAATAACAGATGACTCCCTCATTTTTCTATATAATCCGGAAGGAATATTCACAGGGCCTATGCTTGCACTTTCATCTTCAAGCCAAATTGGTAAAGAAAAATCCAGATTTCTCCATTGCCAGAATAAATTATTTTCAAATTGCTCGGTAGTTAATAAAATAGTTTTACCCATTCCGCCAAATACAGATCCTTTATGATTAGCCAGTGCTTCAAGATCAATGACTTGTTCTCCATTTGATTTTAGTTGCTTTAATATTTCTGTTTTTCCGCTACCGGTATATCCTCCAAGAATATTCAGTTTACAATCTATTTCAAAGGAAGCCAGTACATGTTTCCTGAATGCTTTATATCCTCTTTTTATAACAAATACATCATCAATTCCACTTGATTCAATGTGCTCAGCAAAGGCTTTACTTCTCATTCCTCCCCGCCAGCAATGTACTGCAAGCTTATTATTTACAGCTATCATATTCGCTTTATCTATAAAAAATTGAAGCTTGGGTTTAACATATTTGTATCCCAGTTCTATTGCTTCATTTTTCGATTTCTGCATATAAACAGTGCCAATATGCTCCCTTTCTTTATTATTAAACAATGGAATATTTTTCGCTTCGGGAATATGCCCTTTTTTAAATTCTCCAGGTGAACGGACATCAATTAAAGGTATTTCCTCTGCACTTGCCAAATAATCTTCTATATTAATCCCGGTCAGCATGGAGCAAAATTAATTGAATTATGGCAGTATTTAATGAGGATATGAAATATATATTGTTTTTTGCCAGTTCCAGGCCTTTGTTTGTAATATTGTAAATTACACACGCGTTACACTTCGCTAAACGCGCGCGATTCTAAGATATGGGTTATCGCCAACAAGTAAAGCACCTACTTATTTTTACATTATCAATAATTTATTACCTTCCGCTGAAAATTTAACCTGATTAATTCATAAACTTCCTTACTTGTTTCTATATTAGCCGCTAATGTGCGAATGATTTTTAAAAGCAAATATCATAATTCATTTATTATTAGCGAATTCGCGGCTTTTATGAATAATTGAGGCTAAGTATTATTATAATTGTTAAAAAAAAACAGAAATGAATAAGTATCAAAACTTTATTAATGGTGAATGGCTGGACCCATTAACCGGAAAATGGATAGAAAATATTAACCCTGCTACAGGAGAACTTATTGGTTATTACCCAAGATCGGGGAAAGAAGATATTGCTATGGCCAGGGATGCTGCAAAAAAAGCTTTCAAGGCGTGGAAAAATATGCCGGCACCCGAAAGAGCTGAAATTATCTATAAGGCAATTGATTATTATAAAGCAAATAAAGAGAATTTTGCTGTTGAGTTGTGTAACGAAATGGGAAAAGTTTTTAACGAATGCCTTGGAGATGTGCAGGAGTTGATTGATATGGGGAATTTTTGTGCGGGCGAAGGAAGACGAAATCTTGGAATGATAACTCCGTCAGATAGTGCAAATCGTCTTGCTATGTCGTATAGAGAGCCCCTTGGGGTTGTGGGAATAATAACTCCATGGAATTATCCGGTTGGAATGCCTGCATGGAAAGTTTTTCCTGCTCTTATCACAGGTAATACGGTTATTTTTAAACCGGCAGAAGACACACCACATTCGGCAATAAATATGATAAAAGGACTTGAACAGGCCGGAATACCCAAAGGAGTTTTGAATCTTGTTATTGGTATTGGTAATGAGGCAGGAGAAGCGCTTGTTGAGCAGGAGGGTGTAAACCTTATTTCATTTACAGGTTCAACGAAAGTAGGAACGAGAATAGCAGAAAAATGTCCGTCTCAATACAAAAGGGTTGCATTGGAAATGGGAGGAAAAAATTCTGTTATTGTTTTAAAAGATGCAGATTTGGATTTGGCTGTTGCCGGAATTATGAAATCTGTCTTTGCTACTTCGGGTCAGCGCTGTGCATCAGCAGGAAAAATAATCGTTGAAAAAGAGATTTCCGGTGAATTAACTGAAAGGCTTATTAATGCCGCAAACAAATTAAAGCTTGGTAAAGGAATTGATCCTGAAACGGAACTCGGCCCTGTTATTAACAAAGTAAGGCTTAAGAATATTGAAGCTGATGTAAATCATGCAGTTGAGCAAGGAGCTAATATTCTTTGCGGAGGGAAAATTGCTGATGAAGGTGAATTGAAAAACGGAAACTTCTTTTTACCGACTTTTTTAAATAATATTAGCCCTGACATGGAAATTGCCCAAAAGGAAACATTTGGACCGGTAGCTTCCATTATTACTGTTAATGGGCCAAAAGAAGCAATTGAAGTTGTAAACAATGTACAGTATGGCCTTACAGGAGCTGTTTTTACGCAGGATATAGATAAAGCTATGATAATCAGAGACGAAATAGAAGTTGGAGTATTCTTTATTAATGCTGCATGTGTAGGAGGTGAGCTTAGTACTCCTTTTGGTGGGTTTAAAGCATCAGGCAACGGAAAGAGAGAAGGGTCTCATGCTATGTTGGATATTTATACAGAATGGAAATCTGTCTATATCCAACACCGGTCATACGATTACCTTAAATAAAAAATACCACCTCATCCCGAAATGGAGTTAAACGTACCGATAGCTATCGGTATGAATATCAGGGATGAGAGAGGGAAAAGGTCGAGATGAAAAAAAAGAAAAAGGCCGAGATTAAAAAAGCTACCTATCCCGGGCGATAGACCCGGGATCTCAACTAAAAAGTGCTGAAATTAAAAAAGTATTGTCCTTTCTAATTAAGAGATCCCGGTGTTCCGCTGCGCTACAACCGGGATGAAGGAGAAAAAATTCCAAGGCACAAGTTACACTTCCGTTAAAATTGCGCCAGTTGGGGGGATTTGAAATCCCGATTAGCAGAAGGCTACAAACTGGTTCAAGCGTCCGTTTGGACCTTTCTAGAAATGAAAATCGTTAATTAACATAAAACAATTGGTAAGATCACTACAATTTCACATTGTAGTTCCTCTGGATTTTTATGGTTCTGAACTGTGGAATAGCAATTTTTACTTTCGAAATGCAACCAGAAAGGAAACTTTTTGTCATTGTATTTTAGAAAGCTTAAATAATTTAAAAACCAATTTAATTACTTGAGTATAAAACAATTATCGCAGAAAGAACATTTTTGCGACATGGAAAAAGTATGCCTTTATAAACATGAACAAACAATGAGAAAACAAAATTTAATAACAAAATTATTTATGGTGTTCCTGGTAGTAGCAGCAACATCATTACATGCGAACGAGAGAGAATTAATGCAAACCATTCGTGGTAAAGTAGTGGATGAAGATTCACAAATGCCATTAATTGGTGCAACAATTATTTTACTTGGTTCTGATCCGATCGCAGGAACCATAACTAATATTGACGGAAGATTTACGCTCGAAAATGTACTGGTCGGAAGAATTGAGCTGAAAGTGTCGTCGATGGGTTATGAAGAAAAAGTAATACCAAATATCCTTGTTGGGAGCGGACATGAAGTTCATTTGAACATCAGTCTTACTGAGTCGCTAACAGAATTGAATGAAGTAATCGTTTCGGGCAAGAAATATAAAACCGAAGCAGCAAACGAGATGGCATTATTAAGTTCCAGGGCATTTACCGTTGAAGAAACAAAGCGCTATGCAGGGACATTTAATGATCCTGCTCGTATGGTTTCTGCGTATGCCGGTGTGAGTAACGATCCTCATGGAAATAACGATATTGTTGTACGAGGCAATGCTTCAAAAGGAATTCAATGGCGTTTGGAAGGAATTGAAATTCCAAACCCGAATCACTTTGCAGATGAAGGAATGACAGGGGGGCCAATTAATGCATTGAATAGCGATATGTTGACCAATTCAGATTTCTTTACGGGTGCATTTGCTCCGGAATACGGAAATGCTTTATCAGGTGTTTTTGACATGAAATTAAGAACCGGAAATAACAAAAAAAGAGAATATTCAATTGGTATAAGTGCATTAGGGACAGACATGACTTTTGAGGGTCCGTTTTCGAAGAATCACTCTGCTTCTTATCTCTTTAATTACCGTTATTCAACATTAGCTATACTTGATGATGCCGGAATAGTTGATTTCGGAGGTGTGCCTAAATACCAGGATCTGTCTTTTAAAGTATTTGTCCCAACTTATAATTTTGGAACGTTTAGCTTGTTTGGCCTGGGAGGTAAAAGTTCAATTACTCAAACGCTTGCAGATGATAATGATCCGGAACTTATTTATGAAAATGCAATTTATGGTGCAGATATGGGAGTAGTTGGTTTAAATCATCTTTACTTGTTTAATGACCGCTTGTATTTAAAAACTTCATTGTCGGTTTCTGAAAATTCAAGTTCGTATTGGGAAGAAGTGTTAAATGACATTACAAACAAGTTAACTCAGGGTTACAATGATGAATTGCGAAAATCAACCCGAAAGTTTGCAACTACCCTGAATTATAAAATGAATGCTAAAAACAGAATTCAAACAGGATTTATTTACACACATCATAATTACTTGTACTTTGCCGAATATTACGACTGGGAACTAGGTAAGAAAATTAGAGATTTTGATCGAAAAGGAAACACTGATCATTACCAGTCGTTTGTAAGCTGGAAATATCGCTTTAGTAAAAAAGCAACCCTTGTAAGTGGTCTTCATTTTCAAAAATTCGGGCTTAACAATGAATATGTATTTGAACCACGGGTTGCTTTAAAATGGCAAGTGCATCCGCTTCATAGTTTTCATGTAGGTTTTGGTATGCATAGTAAACATGAAGCTATCCCTGTTTATTTTGCAATTGAAACACTTGATGATGGAACACAACGAATGCCAAACAAAGATTTAGCCTTACCAAAAGCAAGACATTATGTATTGGGTTATGATGTTCAAATAAATGAAAACATACATGCAAAAATTGAGACCTATTACCAGGATTTGTATGATGTTCCGGTTGCCAATGATATAAACAATGCTTATTCAATGATCAATTATCAATGGGGAAATGTAGATATTGATCTGGTAAATGAAGGAACCGGCAGAAATTACGGATTGGAATTTACACTTGAGCGATTTTTTAATGACAATTACTACTACATGTTTACTGCATCGGTTTTTGACTCTAAATATACAGCACTGGATGGTATTGAACGAAATACAACATTTAACGGGAATTATGCAGGAAACATTTTGTTTGGTAAAGAATGGAAAGCAGGAAAAAAAGAAGATAAAGAAAAAACATTGGGAATTAGCGGAAAAGTTACATTAATAGGTGCACGAAGAATTACACCGCTTGATTTGGAAGCATCAAGGGAAGCCGGTTATTCAGTATATAGTGACAATGATATTTATTCACAAAAAATGGATGATATTTTTAGCACAAATTTAAGTCTTACATACAGGATAAACAGAAAGAAAACAACTCATGTAATAAAGCTTGATGTACAAAATATAACGAATAACCAGGCGCGTATTTATCCATTCTATGACAGTCATGACGATAAGATGGTTTATAGTAAACAATTAAATATAATTCCGAATATTATCTTATAGAATAGAATTTTAATTAGGTATTAGGTGTTGGGCGTTGGGTTTTAGGCTTTAGGTGTTAGCAGTCAGGAGTTTAGAGCATGTGTTGAGTGTTTGAATTATTCTTCAGATAAGGTAATTAATAAAACAAAGAAGCGATCATGAACAAATTTATTCCCAATGCCTAACACCCAAAACCCAACACCTAAAAAAACATAAAGACAATTTCCGTTCAATTGCTTAAAGCCGGTTTGTATTTTCTAGAGATACCGACTGGCTTTTTGCATGATAAATATGAATACTTTTTATAAACAGATGTAAAGCTGATGTTATAAATACGCTTTATTGTTTTTTAATATTGGTACTAATCTGTTTTTTTTGATTTTTCAATTATCATGTTTGCATCCCGCAATAAATCCTTTATAATTATTTTATCTACTGTACTCAATGTTTCAACCTTTTGATTTTTATAATCAATATATCTTACTAATTCGTAGTCATAAAAAAAGTATTTGTTTTCTTTTATAATTGGTTTTGATTCATCAAAATCATTCATTTTGTCAGGTTTTATTATTACTTGAGGGGAATAATATTTTGGATTAGTATTATACTCGTTTTGTTGAAAAATGTAAATTACTTTATCTTCCCAAAAATAGAAATCTGAAATACTATTTATTGCGCCCGAAGAATATGAAAATTTGGTGGTTGCTTTACATAAAACATTATTCATAAAGGTCATTTCGATATAGCCGCGTCCCGGTTCTTCAATGATTACAGTTTTAGTAGAACTATATTTGTAATCGATAGTAATCATTTTTTCAATAATATCACTAACTATTTTTTGTTCGTTAATTGAGTCATTAAATAGAGAATCATTAATTATCGTATTTTGAAAATTTACCACATTTGTCGGATTGGATACACGATTATCAAAATCGCATAAAAATGATATAATACTAATGAATATTAATGTTTTCATGTGTTTCCTTTATACAATTATCACAAACAAATAAATATAATTATTAAACATATTTACATCCATCTTATTAAATAGATTATCAAATAAAAGCAGGTTGCATATCATACACTTACAATTTACAAAATTTCTTATAGTGAAAGAATTTCAATTGTGATAGTTTTTTGTATTCAAATAATTAATTTTAAAAGCAGTAGCTTTGAATGTTATATGTTATAAGAAGTCTTTAGATAAAATTCAATTAATATGAAACACGGTATTTTTCTTGGCCTTTCAACAATTGATATCATAAACTATGTTTCTCATTATCCTTTAAAAAATGAAAAGTTAAAGGTAAATAAACAGTTGTATTTTGCAGGAGGGCCGGCAACAAATGCTGCTATAGCTTTTGCCTCTTTTGGAAATAAATGTACATTGATCACGGGTATGGGAAATCATCCGGTAACCGGTTTGGCAAAAAAAGATATCAAATCACACAATGTTGAATTGAAAGTACCTGAAATAGAAGTTGTTGATACACTTGGATCTGGTGATATTTTTCATGGTGCTTTTTGCCACTTTATCCTTCAGGATAACGATTTTATTAAAAGCCTTGAAAAAGCAACTCAAATAGCTGGTTTGTCCTGTACATTTTATGGGACAAGGAAGTGGATTGAAAAAATTCAAGATTTCAGATAAGGTAATTAATAAAACAAAGAAGCGATCATGAACAAATTTATTCCCAATGCCTAACACCCAAAACCCAATACCTAAAAAAACATAAAGATAATTTCCGTTCAATTGCTTAGAGCCGGTTTGTATTTTCTAGAGATACGAAACGGCTTTTTGTTTTAGGATTATGCCACCCTTGTTTTTGTAAAACATAAACAGGAATTATTTTAACCCATTTTGCAGCTATTGGTTCATAACTCCCTGACATCAAGAGCTGTCAATTTTTAAAATTTCATCAGGGGGGACAACAGATTTTTTTCTGTAGAATGGTACATATTTGTAGTTCAGAAGATCATAGATTTGCTTT
>DAOVJU010000520.1 GCA_030632095.1 Chlorobiota bacterium | reverse complement strand
CCAGGTTAAAAACAATAATTAAAAGTAAAAATGTTGAAATAATTACATTTATAAAAAAAGATAAGTTTACAAGCGCCACAGCCTCTTCATCCTTTTCAGCCGGTATAATAGCCAATTTATATCTTAAAGTAGAAATTGTAACAATAATTCCAATTGAACTGATATAAACTGCAAAAGCACCAAAATCCTCCGGAGCATATAACCTTCGAATAATGGGTTGAACACCAATAGCAATTAATTGAGCTATCCCCCTTCCTGATATAAGTGTAGCCAGATTCTTTAAGAAATCTGATTTTAAAATCTGATTTCTGAAATATTGCTTCATTGCTAAAATCCAAATACCTATTTTTTGTAATATTTGCACTACTCTTATATCTTATTTTATAATTAAGCTCTTTATGATATCATTGTACCGATCCTTGTATTTTGACCAGTTGTATGTATACAAATTACCATTATGCCACAATAATTCTAATCTGCCATTATACTTTCTAACTGTATTGCTAATTGTAATTAGTTTTTCATTAAATTCTTTAAAACCTGAGCTGTTAGTTTTTAATGCAATATCCATTGCAATAAGAGGACTTTCTTTAAGAGCCAGTTTTTTTCTGCTCAATACATCAAATACCGGGTATGAGAAACATGTGCCAGCCCTGAAACCAACATCATCGTGAAAGCCTAAAGAACTATCTGTTTCCAAATTATTCTTATTCCATAAACGCCAGGTTGTTGGATTTTCAAATCTCAGGTAATGTTGTCGTCCTTCTCGAATTTCTCCGGCAATCTTTTTAAAACGATTTAGTTCCAGATTAAATTTTTCTGCATTGTTGAATGTTTCAAAAGAGGGATGTATGCCAATAACATGTCCCCTGTTTTTAATATGATATATTGTTTCAATTATTTTTTTACTTGTAATGTCATATCTGAAATCATAATCACCTTTTATACCGGGTATAAAATAGAAATGAGAAGTAATATTATTCTCTTCAGAAACATTCATTAAAAAATCAAATGTATCATAATTATCAAGCTTTAACTTTAGATTACTTAAAAGAGAATCTGATATGGTTGAAAACATCAGCAAAGGATTTTTCCTTAACCAAATATCACCACCTAAAGCACTTATGACTTTTCTAAAAGAATCGTATCGGCGAAAATGATCTACATCATGAGTTAGTTTAACAGTATATTCGCAAGCTTTTCTTTCATCATCATATCCAAGATATTTGAGCATATTCCATAGCATTTCAAGGAATTCATTTACTATAGGACGATAATAAAAATCAGCTTTGTGTGCAAGTGATTTATCATCAGGAAAACGATTAAACTTATCACGGTTTTTAATTACTATTTCTTCCCATCTTGTCAACATAAAAAATGAAGAAGCAAAAATATCCAGACCACAATTAATTGAATTGTCAGATTCTAAAACTGAACTTGTCCCATATAAAACCGGTATATCATTTTCAGGAGTAAATCTGTTTTTCGCATAGAGTATTTTTTGCGGAATATTCTTTATATCCAGGTAATCTAATTCTTTGAATTTCGAGAAAAAGTGGTTTTGTATTGTAAGATGTTTATCATTTGGTAATACGATAATATAGTGTTCATTTTGCTCATTTTCAATTAATTGGTATTCAAGTCCCAAATATTCGCTGATTAAAATATCAATGATATATTTTATCTCCGGTTGTTGATGGTTTCTTGCAAATATTTTAAGCATTTCGTTTTACTATTAATTCTTTTACATACTTAAAATCAGAGGGGTAAATATATTTAATTCCAATAAAATAAGTGAGTATTCCAACAATCACTAAAGTGAAAAATAACATTATATCAGTTAAATTAAGAACATTAAATAAACCCCGGACCATTAATAAGAAACTTATTAAAGTCAGGTTTAAAACAATAGCATGAACTAAACTTTTTAAATAATCCATCATTGAAATCTCAATTATCTTATTTACTATATGCTGATATACAAACCTGAATATCCAGCCATACACTGTAACTGAAATTGCAATTCCAACAATTCCATATTTAGATCCGATAAGAATGAAAGTAATTAAAGCAATTAATCTTATAATTGTTAATACTAATACCAATCTTGTTTTTCCTTTTGCTTTCAAAACTTGTCCCCATAAAATGCCACCTAATGCGTTAGAAACTCCAAAAATGCTTAAAATTCTAATTATGATAATTGATTCATGCCATTTTGGGAAAAACAAGTCTATAAATTCAGGAGCAATGAAAAACAAGCCAACATTCACGGGAACACTAATTATGGCAATATATTTAGTTGCTTGTAAATAAAGATTTTTAACCTCTTGTATATTATCCTTGATTCTTGAAAAACTTGGAAATATTACCCTCTGCACTATGGTATTTATAAAACTTGTTACAATTGTTGCAATCATGAACGAGAATGAATAGATACCTAACAATGAGATGGATACAAGCTTTCCGATGATCATTACATCAATTTTCTGGCTTAACAGGCTAATGGTATTGGTAAGCATAATATTAGAACCAAAAGAGAATAAATCCTTAAAACTATTCTTATTAATCAGCTTGAGCCTTGGTATCCATTGACTGGTTATCCAAAAGATTATGGAAATCAAACTATGATTAACCACTTCACCAATAACAATACTTGATGCAGCAAATCCTTTTAATGCAAGTACTATTTTAAGTACTGAACTAATTGTAAGTGATATACTAAAAATGATTACTGTTTTTCTGAATTTAAGATCCCGGTCGCATAAAGCAATTTGTACCGATGAAATAGCTCTCACAAAAAGAATAATCGCCATTAATTGTATTAAGGATGTCAGTCTCAGATCATTATAGAATATTGCCAGAGGATTAGCAATAAGCACAATTATAAGTAAAAGTATAATGGATAAACCGGCATTCAGAAAAAATGCAGTATTTATATGGTTAT
>DAOVJU010000031.1 GCA_030632095.1 Chlorobiota bacterium | reverse complement strand
ACGACCTTTGCGTAAATTGCAACGAATGTTCCATTGCACGGCATTGTCCGGCTGATGCTTTCAGCAGAATTTCATCCGATAATCCAAATATGTTTAAAGGATTCGAAGAAAATACATAAAAATTATGTCAAATGTCATAAGTCAAATGTTAAATATAAGATTGAAATTGTTGATATGTTAGAACTGTAATTTGTTCACTAATCATGAATTAAGCAATTTAACAATTTAACCATTTTTAGAATAATAATTTAAAACCGTAAACGGTTACCAAATAAATAATAAGTATCAAATGAAGAATATCTTCAGATATATCACTCTACTAATTTTACTGGTACTACAGCATATATTTGTTTTTAGTCAACAACGCTTTCCAAAACCGGAATTCGAGTCTGGCCATACACAACCCCAAATGATTCTAACTGAACCCAGTTCTGTATTTATTGAGTATTTTGATGTTTTTATTCTGATTTTAAGTTT
The DNA here is from genome assembly GCA_030632095.1 of Chlorobiota bacterium. GTDB lineage: Bacteria > Bacteroidota > Bacteroidia > Bacteroidales > B39-G9 > JAADFW01. The sequence goes on along the minus strand of DAOVJU010000031.1, from coordinate 12,504 downwards.
ATCAATAATTACTTGGTTTGTAATAAAAAAGCGGTCAAGAAATGGTGTTTTCTGGATGACTTTGTTTTCCATTGCTTATTTCGGGTTTTATCGCGAAGGTTGTATTTGTTCTATAGGATCTATACAAAATATTACATTGGCCTTATTCAATCCTGAATACCATATACCATTAACAGTACTTGCATTTTTTGTAATCCCTTTATTGTTTACCTTGTTTTTTGGAAGAACATTTTGTGCAGGGATATGTCCGTTGGGAGCCATACAGGATATTTTTATTTTTAGGCCAGTAAGCCTTAAATCCTGGTTACAATCTTTATTGGGTTTAATACCTTATATTTATTTAGCGCTGGCTATTTTGTATGCAGCAACGAGTACCGATTTTATAATCTGCCGTTACGATCCATTTGTAGGTATTTTCAGGCTTGATGCTACATTCCCGATGTTTGTTCTGGGTGGAATATTTTTAATTACAAGTATATTTATAGCAAGGCCTTATTGTCGCTTCTTTTGTCCATATGGTGTTTTACTTAATTTAGTTAGCCGTGTTTCAAAAAAACATATGACAATTACGCCATCTTATTGTATTCAATGTAAATTATGTGAAAATTCTTGTCCATTCGGTGCTATAGAATATCCTCAGGAAATAAAAATTAGCGATCAGCGAAAATTAGCAGTGAATCGATTTGTTATATATTGTCTTATTATTCCCTTATTAGTTTTAATTGGTGGATGGACAGGGTATCGATTTCATGAAACATTATCAAGGGTTAATCCGAAAGTACAACTTGCAAATGAATTATTGAATCATGATAATCAATTTGAAAAGGAGGAATCTATTGAAATTGAAACATTCAAATCATTGGGTAAAACTGAACAGGAACTCTTTACTGAAGCAGCATCTATTATAAACGATTTTAAAACAGGGGGATGGCTTGTTGGAGGTTTTATCGGACTGGTATTCGGTTTAACATTAGCAGGATTATCGCGTTATCGTTACAGAGCTGATTATGAGCCAAACAAAGGAACATGTTTAAGCTGTAACCGCTGTGTGGATTATTGTCCTGTTGGAACAGAAAATGAAGAAATTATTTTGAAGAAGCTGGAAAAAGAAAAATTGGAAAGTTAAAAGTAGAAGGAAGAAAGTATATGAAAAACAGAAAAGAAATTAAATACCAAACACCCAATACCCAATACCCAATACCCAATACCCAATACCCAATACCTAATGCCTAATACCCAAAAATGAACATGAATAACCATAAAAACAATAATAAAAGTACTTTTAATGCAAAGCTCTGGAATGGAATAGCTCTTGTTGCCGGGATTTTTGCATTTATAATATCTATTCTATTAATTACCAATTATTTGCAAACAAACCGTATTGATCCTATTAATACAGAAGTAATTAATCAACTAGTTGAACGATTAAGTGAAAATCCGGAAGATGAATTACTAAGAGAGCAAATCAGGGAGATGGATTTATTAGTGCGGAAAGCTTATTTTACAAACAGATGGCAAATAAGAACTGGTGGACTTTTACTCATTTTCAGTGTTGCACTTGTTATTCTTGCTATGCAGGTGATTAATCTTACTGGAAAAGCAAAACCAGAAATTAGTGAGGAGAAATATATAACCAGTTTTATTGTTCAAAAGAAAGCACGAAAATGGATTTCAATTGGCGGAGGAATAATTGTTATAACTGCTTTAATATTAGCATTTCTATCACATAATGAACTTGAATATAAATTTAAAGATGCTTCAAAGCTTGCAGTTAACGATCAAACTTCAGGATCAGATAATATTGATACTGAAATAGTTGATGAAAAGGATGATGCAATGCTAAATTCGGAAGATAAACAGGAAGCTAATATTGTAGATCAAAAAACTGAATCAAAGAAAACAATTCCTGAAACTGAAAAATCAGATGTGAAAGAGGCAAAAGAAAAACCGGGTACTAAAACCAGCTACGATTTTCCTTCGAACGAGCAAATAAACAAGAACTATCCAACATTCCGTGGCCCAGGAGGAAGGGGTATTGCTTATCAAAAGAATATTCCGGTTAACTGGGTTGGAACAACAGGAGAGAATATACTTTGGAAATCAGATATACCACTTGCAGGATATAATTCCCCTGTAATTTGGGGTGATAAATTGTTCATTAGTGGCGCTATATCAACAAAACGTGAGGTTTATTGTTTTAATGCAAATACCGGAAAGTTACTCTGGACTGCGCTAGTTGATAAAATTCCTGGCTCACCGGCCAAAGCCCCGGATGTAACCAACGATACAGGTCATGCGGCTCCAACATTGGCAACAGACGGAAAACAAGTATTTGCAATCTTTTCAACCGGTGATATTGTTGCCCTGGACATGAATGGAAACAGGATTTGGGCTAAAAATCTTGGAGTTCCAAATAATCATTATGGACATTCCTCATCTTTAATGTTGTATCAGGATAAAGTTATTGTACAATATGATCACAAAGGATCAGCTCACATAATGGCACTTGATGTAAGAAATGGAAATATTGTCTGGAAAACAAAACGTCAGGTTAAGGTTTCCTGGGCATCACCAATTGTTGTAAATACAGGGAACAGGACAGAAATTATTTTAATAGCCGATCCGTTTGTAGCTTCCTATGATGCTGAAACAGGGGAAGAACTCTGGAGTATAAAATGTATGTACGGTGAAGTAGGGCCTTCTGTAGCTTATAGTGATGGAATTGTGTTTGCACTTAATGAATATGCAAGCCTGGTAGCAATAAAAATTGGTGATAAAGCTGAGATACTCTGGGAAGATTATGAATATCTTTCTGATGTTCCCAGTCCGGTTGCTACAAACGATTATTTATTTGTGGCAACAAGTTACGGGGTTGTTTTATGTCAGGATACAAAGACCGGAACAAAATACTGGGAACATGAATTTGATAATGGCATGTATTCTTCTCCAATTATTGTAGAAGATAAGATTTATTTAATTGATAATAAGGGAATAATGCACATATTCAATGCTGATAAAGAGTTCAAATTAATTGCAGAATCTCCTTTAGGTGAAGGTACAGTATGTACACCTGCTTTTGCAGATGGAAAAATTTATATTAAAACAAATAAGAATTTGTATTGTATAGGGAACAACTAGTTGTAAGTTTAAAGTTTAAGATTTAAGGTTTGAGCCCACAACGAAAAGTCGTAAAAACTAAATAAAGCCACAGGCTTCGTCTGTCGAAGACTAACTAAGTGTTATTGGAGTTAGATAGACTACGTCTGTCGAAGACAGATTCATAGATTTTTAAAAAATAAATCTGTGATAATCAGTGCAATCTGTGGCAATTTTTTCGATTATTTTTGATAAATGTCTTTTCGAACTGGACTCAGGTTTATAAAAGTTTAATAATTTGTGAGTGAAGAAATTTTAAATATTGTAGATGAAATTGTAAAGCAGAAAGGAACAACTGTAAATCAAGCAATTCCTATTCTTCAGGCTATTCAGGAAACGTTTAATTATTTACCTGAAGAAGCGCTAAAAAGAGTTTGTGAAACAACTGAAATAAGCGCATCACGAATATATGGAATATCAACATTTTATACACAATTCAGGCATAAGCCGGTTGGTAAACATATAATAAAAGTATGTGTTGGCACGGCTTGCCATGTCAAAGGATCAATGCAAGTGTATGATGCTATAAGGCGAAATCTGAACCTAAACGATCATGAAGATACTGATCCGGAAGGACTTTACACAGTTCAAAAGGTTGCATGTCTTGGTTGCTGTACAATAGCCCCGGTTGTTCAAATTGATGATATAACTTACGGACATTTAACCCCGGAAAAAGTTGATGATACCCTGGTTGATTTTCAGGACTCAAGGAATAATAAATCCATTTCTATAGTTAGTGAAATCACCAAATTTGAAAAATCACAAGGTGAAATCAGAATAGGGCTGGGTTCATGTTGTGTTGCAAGTGGTAGTCAGGCTGTTAAAGAAGAATTGGAAAGTGTATTACATGAAAACAAGATTAATGCAACTGTAAAGCAGGTTGGTTGTGTTGGTATATGCAACCAGGTTCCGCTTTTAGAGATTCAAAAACCTGAAACTGAAACAACTTACTATACAAAAATTCAGCAGAAAGAAGTTAAGGATATTGTTTTAAGCCATTTTCAACCCTTAAGCCCTATTCAAAGATTAAAAACCAAATTAAATTATTTTGTCGAAAACCTGGTTTATGATGGTATCCCTAAAATAATTAACAAATATCCTGCAGAAAAACACGATACACCAATTTCAGAGTTTTTAGAAGGCCAGATTAATATTGCAACTGAGAACAGGGGAGTACTTAAACCTACTGATATTGAGGAATATAAAAGCCTTTATGGATTAGAATCCTTAAGGAAATGTTTGAATCAACTTTCATCTGACCAAATCATTGAAGAAATAAAAAAAAGCGGATTAAGGGGAAGAGGAGGAGCAGGATTTTATGTGGGTAAAAAATGGCAATTAGCAAAAGATGCTATTTCAGATGAAAAATATGTGATTTGCAATGGAGATGAAGGAGATCCTGGCGCTTTTATGGATCGAATGTTATTAGAATCATATCCATACAGGATAATTGAAGGAATGATCATTGCAGGATATGCAATTGGAGCTAAAAAGGGAATTTTTTATATACGTGCCGAATATCAATTGGCAGTTAAAAGAGTAAATGAAGCCATTCAAATCTGCCAGGAAAAAGGCCTGCTTGGTGAAAATATAATGAATAGTGGATTTTCATTTGATCTTTCCATATTTGAAGGTGCAGGAGCTTTTATATGTGGAGAAGAAACAGCTTTAATAGCTTCAGTTGAAGGTAAACGCGGAATGCCTTCTATTCGTCCGCCATATCCTGTTCAGCAAGGTTTATGGAACAAACCGACCCTGGTGAATAATACGGAAACATTTTCTACAATTCCATGGATTATCAGAAATGGATCAAAAGCTTTTAGTTCAATTGGTTCCGATCAGAGTAAAGGCACAAAAGTTTTTGCATTGGCAGGAAAAGTAAGACGTGGCGGTTTGATTGAAATTCCAATGGGAATTACAATACGTAAAATAGTTGAAGAAATCGGAGGTGGAATAGCCCGGGGAAAAGAATTCAAAGCCGTCCAGATTGGTGGCCCGTCAGGAGGCTGTATCCCTGCTTCAATGGCAGATACACCCATTGATTTTGAATCATTAACCGAAATAGGGGCTATGATGGGATCAGGTGGTTTAGTGGTTTTGGATGAAACAGATTGCATGGTTGATATTGCCAGGTATTTTCTTTCGTTCACCCAGGACCAGTCATGTGGAAAATGTACATTTTGCCGGATCGGAACACGCCGGATGCTTGAAATTCTGAATAAAATATGCAAGGGACAAGGAAAAGAAGAAGACCTGGTACAATTAGAGAAATTAGCATACAATATAAAAAAAGGAAGCATTTGCGGTTTAGCTAAAACAGCGCCAAATCCGGTTTTGTCAACTTTGAAATACTTTAGAAATGAATATGAAGAGCATATTAATGGAAAATGTTCAACCGGAAAGTGCAAAGAGTTAATACAATACAATATCACTGAAGACTGCATAGGATGTACAAAATGTGCACAGCAATGCCCATCAGGTGCAATTGAATTTAAACCTTATGAAGTTCATAAAATTGATGTTGAAAAATGCATAAAATGTGATATTTGCAGGCAGGTTTGCCCTGTGGAAGCAGTACTGACTATACAAAATGTAAGAAGTGAAAATGGTTAAATCAAAAAAAAATGATCTTAACTGTTCCAAGCGTCGACGCTTGGAACGGAGTAGCTAATAAGCGCTTGGTTGAAAAAACTATTTAAAAATTGCCATCGTTTACCCTTTGATTCCTTAAAGGGAACAGCCCACGAGCGAGGGGTTTCCCCTTTAGGGGTCAGGGGCAGCGGAGGAATACATCACAAATAGTTACATATTACTAATAACTGAAAGTTAAAATTGCAATTGAAAGTAAACAATGATAAACCTCAAAATAAATAATAAGGAAATACAGGTAGAAGCGGGAATATCCATTCTAAAAGCAGCTAATACCCTGGGAATTTCTATTCCAACCATGTGCTATCAGCAAGATAACTATTCTAATCATCCTTCTTGTATGATATGTCTTGTTAAAAACAACAAAACATCTGAACTAATTCCATCTTGTGCAGTTAAGGTTCAGGAGGGAATGGAAATTGTAACAAACGATGAAGAAGTAATAAATGCAAGAAAAGATGCCCTGGAGTTATTATTAAGCGATCATGTAGGTGATTGCGAAGCTCCTTGCCGATTAGCTTGCCCGGCTTACATGGATATTCCTGAAATGAACCGATTGATTGCAAAGGGAAAATTTACAGAATCTTTAATTAAGGTAAAAGAAGAGATTGCATTGCCGTTAATACTCGGTTATATCTGTTCCGCACCATGCGAAAATGTATGCAGAAGGAAACAAATAGATGAGCCTGTATCAATATGCTTATTAAAGCGATTTGTAGCTTCTGAAGATATTGCTCAAAAAAGTACTTTCTTCCCGGATAAATTAGCTGATTCAGGAAAAAAAATAGCCATTATTGGAACAGGTCCGGCAGGATTATCAGCTGCTTTTTACAGTTTGGAATCTGGGCATTCGGTTACGCTTTTTGATAAGAATGAAAAAGCAGGTGGCACATTACGTTATGCACAACTTAATAAGGAATTGCCTGAAGAGATACTTGATGTGGAAATTAATATTATAAAGCAATATGGAGCTGAATTTCAGTTTAATATCGAAATCACAAAAGAAATTTTTGAAAATGAATTAAGAAAAAATTATGATGCAATTATAATTGCATCCGGAGAATCAGGTGTTTCTAATCCTGAAAGTTTTGTCCTGGATTTTCATTACCAGAAAAAAACAGGGTTACAGGTAGAACGTAGAACCTATGCAACCAGCGAGCCGGGTGTATTCGCTTGTGGAAATGTTATAAGAACACAGAAAATGGCAATAAGATCAGTTGCTCAGGGTAAAGTTGCAGCCTTATCTGCAAACATGTATCTCAGAAATGAAAAGATTAAACATGAACCACGAATGTTTAATTCAAAGTTTGGAATATTAAAGCAGGAAGAATTTGTGGAATATCTTAAAGAAACTTTTTCCGGTAAAAGGCTTGAACCTAAAAAAGGGAATATCTATGAATTTTCACACGAAGAGGCAATAAACGAGGCAAAGCGGTGTATGCATTGCGATTGCAGGGCAAAGGATGATTGCAAGTTAAGGGATTATGCTCATGATTATAATGCTGATCGCCGGAAATACTGGCCTGAAGAACGTAAATTAATTAAGAAATACAATCAGCATGAGTCTGTGATTTATGAACCTGAAAAATGTATAAAATGCGGATTGTGTATTGAAATAACAAAGGCAAATAATGAAAAACTTGGATTAACACATATTGGACGTGGTTTTGATGTTGAAATTAATATCCCTTTCAATGAAACAATAAAAGATGCATTAACAAAAACAGCTGATAAATGTGTAAAGGCCTGTCCGACAGGAGCATTAGTTTTTAAATTAGAAATTGAAGATAAAGAACTTGAATAAATATTTAGACTTTTAGATATTAGATGATTAGACATTAGATTGTTGTGTGTAATGCCAGCTATCACTTAACATATAGAAATTAAAGCTTATAAATAGACATAATGAATCGAATAATAATTACTGTATTTAGTATTTTAATTTATTTTGTTAGTTATTCTCAACAAATTGATATTCAAATTAAGGTTACAGATTCCAAAACTAATGAACCTTTACCATTCGCCACTGTATATTTGAAAAACACTGGAAAAGGAACAACCACAAATTTTGATGGGCAATCCCAAATAAATCTCGAAAAAAGAATACTTAATTCAGACACATTGATATGTTCCTACATTGGATATGAAAATAAAGAAATACCAGTTAATTTAACTAAACCGATTAAATTAAATATTTTACTTAAAGCTACAACTGCTTTATTAAGTGAAGTAATCGTAACTGGCAAAAAACTGTTAACTTCAAAGCAAATTCTTAGGAAAAGTTTAAAAAACACCTCACAAAACTATAGTGATATACCTGTCAATATAGCTGGGCTATACCGTGAAACTATAAAAGAAGATAACCGCTATATTCAACTTAATGAAGCTTTTGTAAATTTCTACTACACCAAATACCCACAAAATTTTGACCGAAAAATTTGGCTAGACTGGTATTATAATGATACTTATGCCTTTGAATTTGAATTCTGTTTATTTAGTGAATTTCCACAGCATTTTAATACCAAAAAAGATCAAGTAAAAATAATTGAGGGTCGTACATCCGAAAATTTGAGTAACTATAGTTCAGAAACTTCTATTTCAGGTGGAGCTCTGGGATTGACAGCTTTAGACCTTATGAAATATCAATGTGATTTTTTGGATTCAGACAATCTCAATAAATACAATTATGTTAAAAAAGAAAATGAATTCATAAACAATCATAATTGCTATGTTTTACATTTTTACCCAAATGAAATCAATCGAAAAATGATTTTTTGCATGAGCAGGAAACTAAATAGAAGTATCTATGTTGGAAAGCTATACATAGATATAGAAACTTTTGCAGTAGTAAAAATGGAATATCAATTGGCTAAAAATGTTGATTTTGGATTTTACACTCCACGAATTCCTTTAGATTATCGTGTAATCGTAGATTATCAAAAAGATAATGATACCTGGTTTCTCCATAAAATAAACCTTACTCGAATTAGAGCATACAACAATAAATATTGGACATATAAACCGATTATTTATGAAGGTGTGCAGGAATTAATAATAACAAGAATAAAAAAAGATTCAGTTGCACGATTTCTAGAGAATGAAACATGGAAACATACAAAGTTAACCACGCTAAGATTCCACAAATTACCATATAATCACGAGTTTTGGCAAGAATATGAAAAAGATGATTATCCTGTATTATCAAAAAGCATAAAGCACGATTTAGAAGCTGAAAAAACGCTTGATCTTCAATTTGCAGAAAGATTTAAACAGAAAAAATATTTATCTGTTCCGAGAGCTTCTAAAGTCGAATTTTCATTCAACTATCCTTTCGAAAATCTAAAGGACAATTATCAGTGGTTGGCAAATCCGGAATATCAAACTGATATATATGATTACCTGAAAACTGAAAATGAATACGCCAAAAACTACATTATTCCATACAGGAATTATCAAAAAAACTTTTTTAATTCATTGAATAATTTCTATCCAAAAGATACTTCTAATTCCGATCAAATTCATAAAAAAGGTGATTATGAAATTGATAATAACTCGTTAGAGAACACTTTGTTATATGAATATACGGACTCAATAATTAAAATTCCAATTTTTAATTATACAAGTTTTCAGGATAATCGCAAAAACTGTTTCATTACATCTTTAAAACCAACTGAAAAACAAATAGGAATTACCTTTACAGATAATGGAGGACTTGACAATTATCTTATTGTACTAAATAAAGGAAGTCAAAAAGTCAAGGATAGTATTGCAGATGTAAATAGTTATCAGTGGTTTAATGACTCTGTTCTGTTTTACACGAAAAACAATTTATCAAAACGTAGCGATAAACTTTTCTATCATAATCATAAAACTAAAAAGGATTCTTTAATTATTTTAGAAGAAGACTCTACTTATGATATTTCATTATCCCAATCAGGCAATTACATTATTTGTACAATTGAGTCGAAGGATGAAAGTGAAATTTATCTCATAAAAAAAGGTAGTAATATTCCTAAACTTGAATTATTGAAAGAAAGACAAACCGGAATTACATATTCCGTTAAAGAGTACGATAATCAAATCTTCATTTTAACTAATGAGGATGCAATAAACAATAAACTTTGTGTTTTAAGTTCTGATATTATTGAGAGTAAAGACTGGAAAGAATTGGTTTCACATCAAAAAAACATTTTGATAGATGATTTTATTATCACAAATAACTTCATTGTTTTAAAAACTTATAAAAATTCATTTCCCGAAATAATATATCGACTAAAAGAAGATAATAAATGGAAGAAAATAGATTTCAACAGCAAAATATATGATGCAGATATTAGATTATTAAATAAAGACAAAATCAAAATTTATTATTCAAACCCGGGCACTCCATTTATTCAATACCGGTTTGATCTACAAAATGAAGTATTTACTGAGATTAAAAAAACTAAAATAAAAAGAGGTTTTAATACTAGATATTTCAAAATGGAGAGAATTTGGGCAAAATCTGTTGATGGAACAAAAATTCCGATAACTTTAACAAAAAGCCTTCATCCAAAGAAAAAGCACAAAGGTTTAATACTAAAAGTATATGGAGCATATGGAGCAATTACGGGAGGTTATTTTAATGCAGAGGATGCCATTTTATTAAATGATGGTTATACAATAGCCTATGCTCATGTAAGAGGTGAAAGATTAATGGGAAATCAGTGGTATTTAGATGGAAAATTATTAAATAAAGAAAACTCTTTTAATGACTACATTGCATGTGCTGAACATTTAATAAAAAAGAAATATACAACAGTTGAACAACTTATTGGATATGGAAATAGTGCAGGCGGATTAATTATGGGGGTTGTTATCAATAGAAGGCCGGAGCTTTTTAATACTATTATTCTTGACCATCCTTATTTAGATGTTCTTTCAACAATGATGAACGATTCCCTGCCGCTTACAACAGATGAGTATAAAGAGTGGGGTAACCCAAACGAAAAGGAAGTTTACAATTACATAAAAGCGTATTCCCCTTATCAAAATATAAAAAAACAAAAACACCCAAATCTATTATTCACTGCAAGCTGGAATGATTTTCAAACCCCGGTTTGGCAAGTTGCAAAGTATGTTGCAAAGCTAAAAGAATACAATACCGGTGATAATAGCATTCTATTCACAACTGATCTAGGAAGTGGACATATAGGAAATACCTCAGGTAAAGAATGGATGAAAAATTTATCCTTTCAATATACTTATATTTATGGAAACATATTTGAATGAAAACACACTAAACTTTGAACGTTAAACTTGAACTAAGCGAAGCGTTCTCAACGAAGTTAAACTTTAAACTATAACATGAAGCAAATATTTTTAGTCATAATTATTTTTTCCAACCTATACTTATTAAACGCACAAACCAAGCAATGCTGGCCATCATACCGTGGAAATCAAGCGCTTACAGCATATACAGATGTTGAATTGGAAAATTCGTACGAATTATTATGGACTTATAAAACAGTTGACATTATAAAATCATCTCCAATAATTTGTAATGATAAAATCTTTATCGGTTCTAATGATGGTTTTATATATGCTATTTCAAATAACGGTGAACTAATCTGGAAATATAATGCAGGAACATCCATAGAAGCACCACCATTGATCATTGACCAAACTATATATGTTGGCTCTCTGGGAGGAAATGTTTTTTCTTTAAAAGCAAATGACGGGAAGTTATTATGGAAATATAAAACAGACGGACAAATAGTTGGTTCCGCTGGATGGTCACAAGATAAGAATAAAACAAAAAAGCAAATAATAGTCGGGAGTTATGACTTTTATTTGCACGCATTAAATGCTGAAAATGGAGATACTTTATGGAAATATGAAGCTGATAATTATATAAATGGTTCCCCGGCAATTGATAAGAATACTTCAGTTTTTGGAGGCTGTGATGGTTTTTTACATATGGTTGATTTAGAAACAGGTAAATCAAAAGATAAAATTGATATTGGTACTTACATTGCTTCTTCGGCTGCAATACTTGATAACAAAGCATTTTTCGGAAACTATGATGGTGAATTTTATTGTGTTGATCTTATAAATAAAGATATAGTCTGGAAACGTTCAGATATTGGAACCATTATCGGATCACCGGCTGTTTCAGGAAATAAGGTTATCATAGGTTCTCAGAATAGAAATCTATATTGCTTTAATAAATCAAATGGTGAGACATTATGGACTTTTAAAACTCTTGGTAAGATAGATAGCTCACCGGTAATGACAAAAAATGCAGTTGTTGTTGGATCAGCCGATGGTAGACTGTATATAGTGAATCTTGCAAATGGTGAAAAGATATGGTCATACGAAATTGGAAGTCCAATAAGCTCAACTCCGGCAGTTATTGAAAATATGATTGTAGTAGGGGCAGAAGATGGAAGAGTTTATTGTTTTGAATCAGTAACTAGTACCCCGTCCCAAAAGTTTTAACATGTTTTCTGGCAATTAGAGATTATATCCATTATTTTTAAAATGTGAACATTGAACATCGAACATCGAACGTAGAACGTCAAATGGCAAAAATGAAGAAGCAAACGTATGATCTTGAAGAAAGGTTGCTCAGATATTCTATGCGAATAATTAAGCTTGAAAAGAAAAAGAAATAGTCTCAAGGTTCGACATTCGTTTTTTCATTCAATATTGGACGTT
>DAOVJU010000406.1 GCA_030632095.1 Chlorobiota bacterium | reverse complement strand
CAAAGTAAATTACTAAAAAAGAAAAATAATCTTATTACTGATAGTATTAATTATGCACAACTTATACAGGAAGCAATCTTCCCTTCTGAAAAATCAATAAAGGTATATTTACCTGATTCATTTATCTTTTTTAAGCCTAAAGATATTGTAAGCGGTGATTTTTATTGGTTTTCCGAACAAAATGGCAAATTATTCATTGCTGTTGTCGATTGCACGGGACATGGTGTGCCGGGTGCATTTATGTCGATGATTGGCAATACATTATTAAATGAAATTGTGAATTACCAAAAAATATATAAGCCATCATTAATTTTAGATAAATTAAATTCAGGGGTGATTCATGCTTTAAGTAAAGGTGTTAAAAGTAAAGAATTGATTTCACAAGATAAAAGTTCTCAAGATGATGGAATGGACATTGCACTATGTTGTATAGACTTAGAAAAAAATGAAATTCAGGTTGCCAGTGCCAATCATACAATTTATATTATCAATAAAGAAAAAGTAAAAATAATTGAAGGTGATATATATTCAATTGGTGGATTTTTTGCAAAGAAAAAACATATAAATTTCACAAATCATAGCTTTGATATTCATAATGATATCACTGTTTATATGTTTACTGATGGCTATTATGACCAGTTTGGCTGGAATAATAATAATAAATTCATGAAGGCAAACCTCAATGAATTGCTCTTAAGTATATACAACAAACCAATGGATGAGCAAAAAAGGATCATCGAAAAATCTTTTTACAATTGGAAAGGCTCCAACTTCCAGGTAGATGATGTACTGGTTATGGGTTTCAGGATATAAATGTGTACCTTGGAATCTGAACTCAGTCTTTTAGTATTTTTTGAAATACAATCACAATTAGAAAATTACTTGAAAACCTGCGAGGTTGGCAAGCTATAAATAATTACAAACCTGCCTATTAATCAGGCTTTAATTAATTAAAATAACCTCGCAGGTTGAATCCCTAATTATTTTAGTGGAAAAGACTAAGTTTAGATACATCTGATTAATTATCTTTAAGATAAAATATTAAAATGCAATATCCAACATTCCTTTTTGCTCTTGTATTATTCATCCTTCAATCAATATTCAATATTCAACAAAGTTTTGCTCAAACACCAAATTCATCTCAGGAAAAATATTCTGGCACACAAAATGAACTTGGCTCCCCTTTTATTAAAAATTATTCTCCAAAAGACTATATTGCAGATCCACAAAACTGGGCTATAATACAAGATAAAAGAGGTGTTATGTATTTCGGGAATACCGACGGCATATTGGAATTCGATGGCAATAACTGGAGATTAATTGAAGTATCAAACAATTCTGCTGTATTATCTTTAGCAATTGATAGTTGCGGAACAATTTATGTAGGCGCTTCAGGTGAATTCGGATACCTTGCAAGTGATTCTACCGGACAATTAATGTATGTATCATTAAAGAATAAACTTAACAAGGAAGATAAAAATATTACCGATATATATAATGTATATTCTGCAAGTCATGGGATATATTTTCTAACAATTGATAAGATATTATGCTTGTATAAGGATATTATTAATGTTATTACTGTTGATTTTGCTCCATTCTATAGCTTTTTGGCATATGATGAACTATTTTTCACACCCAGTAACAATGGAATATATACATTAAAAGAACAAAAGTTAATGTTATTGCCTGAAACAAAAAAATTTACTGTATATTTTGTATTGCCTTTTACTGAAAATAAAATTCTGTTTGGCACTTTAAAAAAAGATCTTTTTGTTTATGATATCGCAATGCTTTCCTATAAAGACTCGTCTTTGTCTGTATTGTCGTCAAAAATACATTCAGGTAATGAAAAAAATAATACAGAAATAATTAACAAAATCAATACAGAAATTGCTGAATATATTATAAAAAATGTTATCTATTCTGCTACAAAAATCAATAATAGCCGTTATGCTTTTGCTACATTAAGAGGTGGTATTATTATTATGGATAATAAAGGAAAATTAATTCAGGTTATTAATAAAAACCGTGGTTTACAAAATAATATGGTAATAACTACCTATGTTGATAAAGATGAAAATCTGTGGGCAGGCTTAGACAATGGAATTTCTTATATTGAAATTAATTCTCCAATAACAAAATTTAATGAATTGAATGGGCTTAACGGATCTGTATTATCAAGTATAAATCATAATGGAAAAAGATATGTTAGCACAATGCAAGATATTTTTTACTTATCGGATTACAAATTAAGCCTGTTTAATGATAAACATAATTTTTTACCTGTAAAAAACGCAGAGTTTGACTGTTGGGATTTTATTTCTGTAAATAACACATTATTGGCCGCTGGAGATTTTGGAGTTATTCAAATTAACGACACAACAGTTGAGGAATTATTTGATGTTGGTCAAATATATTGCTTTTATCATTCGGAAAATAATCCGGATTATATTTTTATGGGTTTAACTGATGGCTTAACTGCTTTAGAAATTAAATGTGAGGATGATAAAAAACAAGAGGGTGTTATTCCTTGCCTAAAAGAAAAATTTATTAATAAAGGAAAACTTAATGGTATTGACGAACCAATCCGAAAAATTATTAGTGATAATAAAAAAAATCTTTGGTTAACTACAGAATATAATGGAATAATTCACTTAAAATTTAAAAATCAGGATTTATCCGATTTTCAAATAACACGTTATGACACTGCACATGGTTTACCACAACTCAATGATAATTATGTTCATTATATTAATAATAACTTGATTGTTGCTACTCAACAAGGGATATATAAAGCCATTATTCCTTCTAATCTTAGTTCAAACGATACAATTGTAAAATTTGTACCTGATACATCTTTTGGTAAAATGTTTGCTTCAGACTCTATTGGTGTTTATCAAATTTATAAAGAAAGTGAAAATAAAATATGGATACAATCAGATCTCGGTATTGGAGTATTAGTAAAAGATAAGGATGGTTTTTACAATTGGAATGCTACTCCATTAAAAAAAATACCCATAATAACCATTCATGAATTTGATATTGAACAAGATGGAATAATCTGGGTTTATACCAGTGAAGGTTTATATCGCTATGATCAGGCTATTGAAAAAAATTATAATACTCAATTCAATGCACTTATCAGAAAAATAATAATCGGAAAAGATTCTGTTATATTTAACGGTACTTATTATAATGATTCGTTAAAAAAGGATAAGCTTTTTATTGCCACTTCATTAATTCAGCCCGGACAATTAATCCCTGCATTAAATTACGAAAACAACTCTTTAAGCTTTGAATTTTCAACAACATTTTATGAAAAAGGCTCAGCAAACAGATTCAAATATATTCTACAAGGTTTTGATAAAGACTGGAGTAATTGGACTGATGAAACAAAAAAGGAATATACAAATTTACCCGAAGGAACATATTATTTTAAAGTAATAGCAAAAAATGTTTTTGAATATGAAAGTACCGAAGCTACTTACAAATTCACCATTCTTCCCCCCTGGTATAGGACAATAATTGCATATATTACTTATGTATTGATGTTTATAGTAATATTTATAATAGGGGTTAAACTTAATACAAGACGCTTAAAAGCTGCAAATATACGATTAGAGTTAATTGTAAAGGAGCGTACATCAGAAATTCTACAACAGAAATCTGAAATACAAAACCAGGCAAAACAGCTAGAGATCATAAATATAGAACTTGAAAAATTGTCGATAGTTGCCAGCGAGACAGATAATGCTGTTCTAATTATGGATGCAAAAGGCAATTGTGAATGGATTAATGAGGGTTATAAAAGAATGTACGGTTATACATTGGAACAATTAATTGAAAAGAAAGGCAATAATATTATGGATTTCAGTGCTAATCCTGATATTAAAGAATTGCTTAGTAAGTGTATAAATGAGAAAAAAACTACAATTTATGAATCATTATTTATTTCACATTCAGAAAAGGTAATTTGGACACAAACCACACTTACTCCTATTCTCAATAAGAACGGAAATATAATAAAAATAGTAGCAATCGATTCTGATATTACTAAAATCAAAAATGCAGAAGAAGAGATTGAAATACAAGGCAAATTATTAGAAAAGAAAATTATTCTGATT
>DAOVJU010000171.1 GCA_030632095.1 Chlorobiota bacterium | reverse complement strand
CCAGTATTATTACAAAATTTTCCCTGGTAAAAAATGCTTTAATATCAAGCTTTTGGTGTTTTTCTTCAACTTTTTCGGAGGCAGTATCCAATGAATCAAATTTTTCCGTTTCATCTATTTCTTTCGTGAATGATTCAAAAGCTTCTTTCTTTTTCTCTGTAAGGAAATCATCAATATCTTTCGATTGATCTGCTATTTTATCTTGTTGCTCTATTTTTGTTTTTTGTTTAATTGGTTGAGCTTCTGCTATTTCTACTCCTTCTGTTAATTCAAATTTTCTTTTTTCAGTAATTAGTAAGGCATTCAAATCATAAACATTTCCTTCAACACTATCTCTGTAATGATTAAACCGTAAGTAATATTCCATTGTCTTCCATTTATTGCCGGCATTTTTATAGACTTCTGAAATTTGATTGATACTCATTAGAATAAAAGTGTGATTTTGATTACTTCGTGCCAGAGTTAATGCCTGGTTTGATAAATCTAATGCCATAAAAAACTGATTATTCATTGAATATGCTGTTGACAAATCAAGCATTTTAATCGCAATTGCTTCATGATCTTTTCCTTGTTTGCTAATCTCAAGACTTTGATTGTAATACTTAATTGATTTTTTAAAATTGCTTGTTTCCTGATGTATTGCACCTAAATTGGTATATAATGAGTTAAGTTTATCATATTCTTCAATTTCTTCAAAAATATCAACTGCTTTTTCAAAGTAATATATTGCACTATCATATATACTGTTATTCCAAAAAACAACAGCTATTTTCGCAAGAAATACTCCTGCATCAGATATTCTATTATCTTCAATAAAAATTTCATAAAGCTCACGGTTTTGCATTATTTCCTTACTTGCATCTGCAGGCAAAGTTTGACAACTTAACGAATACGTAAAAACTGATAATACCAATATTAGTAGTATAGATTTTAAAAATCTGTTTCCCTTATTAGTTTCTTTGTTTTGTGTTTTATGCCATATAAGAAATTGAATTGTTCTCATTTTAAATGGTTTTAATACATAAAATATAGTTAATAATCAATTACATATCTAAATGTTTTTATTCTTTCTAAATTATTGATATGATTTAATATTGGTTGCCAGAATTTCATTATTGTTTAACATAATTAAATCTAAGAAACATATACCGGAAGTTCAATGAAAAAACTTGTCCCCTTGTTTAATTCAGTTTCGAACCAAATCTTACCTCCTATACTTTCAATGGTATTTTTCACTATGGCCAGTCCTAGTCCCATTCCACTGGTTTTTGTAGTAAAGCTTGGTTGAAACAGCTTATCTTTCATTTCAACAGAAATACCTTTACCATTATCCCTAAATTCAACCCGGACTTCATCCTGTGTGGTAGAAACATTAATTGAAACTTCAGGATTTTTTACGTCGGCTAAGGCCTGAATTGAGTTTTTTATTAGATTATTAAACACCCTTAATATTTGTTCTCTATCAGCAAAAATGTTTATCTCTTCCGCATCATTAAAGTCATAGTTGAACTTAATAGATGTAGAATTTTCGAATAAAGTAATACTATCTTTTAACTTTTTTATGATATTGAGAACTTCATTATCAGCTCCTGGCATTTTAGCAAATCCGGAAAACTCATTTGCAATAAGTGTAAGCGAGTTTATTTGCTCAATAAGAGATTGAGTAATTTTATGAAGCCTCTCTTCAAAATTCTCATCTTTTTCAATCCACAATTTTTCCAATAATTGAACATTCAATTTCATTGGTGTTAAAGGATTTTTTATTTCATGTGCAATTTGTTTTGCCATTTCCCTCCATGCTGACTCCCTTTCAGATTTAGCCAGGAGATCAGCTTTTTCTTCCAGTTCAATCACCATTCTATTGTATTCATTTACCAAACTACCTATTTCATCATTCCCTTTATAATAAATTTGTTCACTTTTTTTACTGAAATCAATCCCCTTGAATTTTTCCTGAATTAATCTTAATGATCTTGTAATTTGTCCTGAAATAAATATTGCTATTAAAATTGTAAGCAATATTAGTAATACATAGGTGTTTATTATGGCTACAACAAAAGTTGTGATTTCTTCACTCAGTTCTTTTTGCTTTGAAAAGTAAGGAAGATTTAGATAAGCTAATAAATCACCAGCTTTATTATGAAATGGGACGTATGCAGAAGCAAAACTTAATTTGCCAATACACTCATTATGTATAAACTCAACATGTTTTTTAACTGCAACTTCAGCAAAGGCATGCGGATTCATTTTTCTTCCTGTAAGATTCCGGTCAAATATTTCCTGGCGTGATGATGCAAACAAATTTCCTTCAACATTATACAAGTTTATATCCGAGTAAAATACGTTTGAAAATTTTATTAAAAGCGATGTTATGTAAGCATTCATTTCAGGATCTAAATATTCTTCATATCCCAACTTATGTTTTAATTCAACCAGTACAGATTGAATTTTTTCACTTATACTTTTGTAATGCCTTACCTGGTATTGTTTTATATTGTAAATTATGGTTCCTCCACCAATTGTTAACAGCGATAAGAGCAAAACAGAGATCATAGAAAATTGTATTCTTCGCTTAAAACTTGCCCTTACCTTATAATTTTGTTTGTAATTATTAACAGCATTAATTATTAAGCTTATTAAATAAAAGAAAACAAACAGATGTGAAACTGAAATTAAGCCGTCGAAAAAAGTAAATGTTGGTTTGCTAATTATTATTGCAGTTTGATCATTTATTTTATACATAAGATGATCGAATCTATTAAGCCTGAAAAAAGTAAACTCATTGTTATACTCACCATATGTATTAAGGTTCAGGCTATACAAATAAGAGCCATTCTGTGATATTAGTTTATTTTGCTTGTATTTAGCATAAGAATACTTTGCATAGTCTTGAATTAGTGAAATTTTAGATTCGTACAAAAGCTCAGGATAACCAAGCTCTTCGGCAATAAGTTTTGAGTCAAGCTGTATATATAAACTAATTTCCGTATCATTATAGGGAAAAATAAAATAACCAAAATAAGAAATCTGTCCACTTTGGTTATTAAGAAAATAAAAATCTGCGTTTTCCAGTTTATTTCCCTGGTTATTGATCAAAGTATCAAAAAAATCATAGCAATGTGCCCATTTCTGATCTGGTTGTACCAGCAAGCTATCATTAGGTGTGCAAATAGTTATTTGTAAATCATATTTAGTCCAGAAACCTACAAAATATCTTTTTTGTATATAATCAAACAATTCATCAAAATTAAATTCTTTGGCATTCAAATATTCTACTATTTGATTATCCGTTAATATTTTCTTTTCAACATTTTCAAGTAATAATTCAGCTATAGGATCATGCTCGGCAGCTAATTCTGAGGCCAATATTTTTCTTTGTCTTTTTTCTTTAGCTATACTTTCGTCTGATATTATTGAAAAACTAAATATCGAAAATAAGGCTACTATAATAACAGAGGAAACAAATTCATATATTAATTGATACTTAATATAAATTAATGTTAAGCATAAAACCTGCAGAATGATAATTGACAGTATACCATAATTTGAAAATGAAGTTTTTATTACAATAAAAAATAAAATTGACAATGGAATATACCATAACAAGAAAAACTTAAATTGAACTGTTGTTTTTACAATTTCTGCCAGCTTAATTACAAGTAATAGAAAAGAGATTAAGAAAAAAGTAAGAATAATAAATCCAAGCAAAGTATAAGCGGTAAACTCTTGCAACTTATACACTTCATATGTTATAGATGAATTTATTATCAGATCTTCAATGATCTTATATAATTGAAATACTATTATATTTAGCACCAGAATCACCGCTAATAAAGCACTGTACTTGCGAGCCTTAATGCTTATATTAGTATTAATAGTAAAATATTTATAAAATATAATTGCAAATAATAATATGAAAACAGCATGTAAAAAGAAATCACCAAATGAAGGAGTTAATCCGGAAGATTCATATAATCCCGGTTTAAATATTTCAAAAGAAAACAATATTTCAGGAAATTGAAATTTCCATAATATGAACCGAAACAATATCAAAAAAGATGTTATAAGCGTAAACTTATAGTGCAAATTAATTTTAATATTTACGAGATATAAAAAGAAAATTAAAAATGTAAGTATAATGAATACTAACAATACCAGCCTTTTGTTTTGCGATACGTCAGTCTTCTCATTAAATTTTAATGTAAATAAATATTGATCACTTGTATTATAAATGTGGATTCCATTTGCACTTTTATCTCTTATTATTTCAGTGGTAGCAGGTATTAAAAAATCTGAATGAAATTCGTTTTTAAGAAATTCGTTTTCAAAATTGTACGAATGCTTCAGCATTACTAAACCAATGATTGTAATATTTTCATTAATCAATTTATTTGTTAAAAACCATGTATTTCCTAGCAATACAACTCTTTCTTCATCTCTAAATTGATTAACATTATTGGGGATGACAAAATAATTATCTGTCCAGAATTTTAAGCTGTCGTTTTTATATACTAATAAATGCAAACCATTTTCTGATAGTTTCTTTTCTAATTTAGCCTTTTTTTCAAGAAACAAATATTTTTCATCATTCTCATTTAACCATTTTGCAACCTGGTTCATGTTTTCCTTTAGTTCATTTTCTTTTTGATATAGAGTTTCCAGGAAATAACTAAAGTCAAAGGCTAATTCTTCTTTGGTATAATACCTATTATTAAGTAACAGGGTTATTAAAACCAGTATAATTGTTATTAATAGTAAATTATTTCTCTTTAAAAGTCTTAAAACATTCATTTGTTTCTTTATTCATGATGATAGGGTTCACCCCTGATAATTGTATTAGCTCTATATATTTGTTCCAACAATATTAATCGAACCATTTGATGTGAAAAAGTCATTTTAGATAATGCTATCACTCCGTTGCTTCTTTTATAAATGTCATGCGAAAAACCATAAGGGCCACCTATAATAAAAACTAAATTCTTTACGGATATATTCATTTTATTTTGCAAAAACCTTGCAAATTCCAGTGAAGATTTTAACTCGCCCTTTTCATCCAGGAGAATTACATAATCAGTTTTTTCTAACCGGCTAAGAATTAATTCGCCTTCTTTCTGTTTCCGTATTTTTTGTGACAACTGTTTATTCTTTATATCCGGAATAATGTTCAATTCAACTTTAATATGTTTTTTAATTCTTTTTATATATTCATTAATACCTTCTTTCAGGTATGATTTATCTGTTTTGCCAATCATTATAATTGTCAGTTGCATAATAACAAATTTAAAAATATTCAAGAACTTGATAATATTAAATTCATCTATTATTTTGTAAATTGCAAATTCGTTTCATTAATTATGCATTAAGGCATTTAATTACTGATTCGCAAACAGATGATATTCAACTAATAACATTATATTAACATTTATGTAGCATCTATAAAGATTGTTTTCAATTCTGTAAATAAAATGAAAATAATTGAATGGTAAGTTCTTCACGATAACTACCATGATGACTCATGAAAAAATAATTAAGTATGAAACGAAAAACCGTATTCTTATCCATTGCGCTTTTATTAAATTTCTTTTTTATTCAACTTAACATTTTCGGCCAGATATCATCTGATATTGTTTATAGCATTAAAACAGGCAATGCCAGTAAATTAGTTACATACTTTAATGAGGAAATTGAAATTGCCGTTGAAAGCAAGGAATACTCCTATAATATTGCACAAGCTGAGTTGCTGCTTAAAGATTTCTTTTTAAAAAACAAACCTGGATCATTTGAAATAAAACATGATGGTGAACAAGGTGATTCATATTTTATGGTTGGTAAATTAATTACTAACAATGGCAATTACAGAACCTATATATACTTAAAAACTATAAAAAATAAAAAATATATCTATCAACTTAGATTTGAAAGCGAATATGAATAATGATTTTTTAAATAATTTTATTTCTAATGCACTAAATGAGGATATTGGCGATGGTGATCACACTTCATTAGCATGTATACCAAAAGATAATATAGGTAAAGCACAGTTACTTGTTAAAGAAAATGGAATAATTGCCGGTGTTTCATTGGTAGAAAAAATATTTAAAAGATTCGATCCATCACTCGTAATGCGAAAAATAATACATGATGGAAGTAAAATAAAACCAGGTGATATTGTATTTATAATTGAAGGTAAAACACTTTCTATTTTACAAACCGAACGATTAATTCTAAACGTTTTGCAACGTATGAGTGGAATTGCCACCGAAACCAATAAATATGTTGAAAATCTCAAAGACTTAAATACAAAAGTATTAGATACACGAAAAACAACACCTGGCATTCGCTTTTTGGAAAAGGAAGCAGTAAAAATTGGTGGAGGTATAAATCATAGAATGGGTTTATTTGATATGATAATGATAAAAGATAATCATATAGATTTTTCCGGAGGTATTAAAAATGCCATAATCAATACACATAAATATCTTGAAAAAAAGGGTAAAAAGCTAAAAATTGAGATCGAAGCAAGAAGCATACAAGAGATTGAAGAAATTATGAAAATAGGTGGAGTAAACAGGATTATGCTTGATAATTTTAGCATTAAAGAAACCAGGAAAGCTGTAAAATTAATAGCTGGCAAATACGAAACCGAATCTTCAGGCGGGATAACTTTAAATATATTAAGAGAATATGCCAAATGTGGGGTTGATTTTATTTCGGTTGGAGCATTGACCCATCAAATAAAAAGTCTTGATCTAAGTTTAAAAGCCATTGATTGAAAAATTATCATTATTATCACACTTGTGTGTTGAAACAATGCAGTGCAAAGGCATAAAAGGAAATGAAAATATAAGCATGGTAAGGAACATAAGACCGGTAAATTAAACTAAAATATTTTTGTATGAAACATTTTTTTACAAAAGCAGTGGGCATTGCAGCCATTATCTTTTTATTAGGTGTAAGTGTAAAAACTATTGCACAGGAAAACATTGAGCGGGTTCAAAAGCTACATTATCCACAAAGTGATATTATGAATAAAGATAATTTTTTTCATAAGCATAAAAACAGGCACATTGAAATGATAAAAGAACAATACTTAAATACGACACAATTACCGGATGACGATAATTTTTTTCAAAACTTTACCAAAAATAATTTATTGAAAGGAAAAGATATATAT
>DAOVJU010000273.1 GCA_030632095.1 Chlorobiota bacterium | reverse complement strand
GCTCTTATGACAAGGCAATTGAATATTTTCTTAAAGCTCTTAAAATAGATGAAGAACTCGGCAACGAAAAAGGAATGTCAAACATTTACAACAATATCGGCGTCGTTCACTATTCTCAAGGCTCTTATGACAAGGCAATAGAATATTATCATAAAGCTCTTAAAATTTATAAAGAACTCGGTGATAAAAAGGAAATGTCAGATTGTTATATGAATATTGGCGTAGTTCATAAAAATCAAGGCTCTTTCGAAAAGGCAATTGAATATTATCATATTGCTTTTGAAACATTTGAAGAACTCGCTGATAAAAAAGGAATGTCTGCCTGTTTCGGTAATATCGGCCTCATTCATTATTATCATGGTGCTTATGACAAGGCAATTGAATATTATCATAAATCTCTTAAAATATTTGAAGAACTCGGCAACAAAAAAGGAATGTCTGCTTGTTATAATAATATCGGTATTGTTCACAATGATCAAGGTACTTACGATAAAGCAATAGAATATTATCATAAATCTCTTAAAATATATGAAGAACAAGGCGATAAAATTGGAATGTCTGCCAGTTACAACAATATTGGCCTTGTTCACTCTAATCAAGGCTTTTACTACAAAGATAACCTTGTGAAAAGCGATAGCTTATTTAACAAGTCTATAGAGTATTATAATGAAGCTCTTAAAATAACGGAAGAACTCAGCAACAAAAAAGGAATGTCTGACTGTTACAACAATATCGGCAATATTTACAAAAAACAAGGCTCTTCTGCCAAAGATCCAAAGGTCAGGGCGGACAAGTATGACAAAGCAATTGAATATTATCATAAATCACTTAAAATAGATGAAGAACTCAATGATAAACACGGGATAGCATTGATGTATGCAAATTTTACCGATTTATATATTGCACTTGCTGATACAATAACTTTAACCAAAAACCAGGGGATAGATTATCTTCACAAAGCCGTTGAGTATGGCATTAAATCAATTAAACTTGCCAGAGAAATAGAAGCAATGCCAAGAGAAAACAGTGCTGCAAAAAAACTAATGAGAGCCTACAAAAAACTTGGCAACTATAAAAAAGCAATAGAATTTGCCGAAATATTTATTTCAACACGAGACAGTATGTTCAGTGAAGAAAAAACCAAAGCCCTTACAGAAATGCAGGTAAAGTACGAGGCAGAGAAAAAGCAGTTGCAAATAGAAAAAATGGAAAAGCAAAAACTCCTAGACAAAAAAACCATAGAAGCCCAGCAGGCACAAAACCGCAAACAACTGGTTATCATATTTTCAGCATTTGCAGGTTTTGTTATTGTTCTTGTTTTCTCAATTATCATACTGCGAATGTTCCGCCAGAAACGCAGGGCTAACATACTGCTTGCCCAACAAAACGAAGAAATAAACCAGCAAAACGAAGAAATATCATCACAACGCGACGAAATAGAAGCCCAGCGCGACCTGGCTGCCAATCAACGCGACCTTATTGCCGAACAAAAAGAAGAACTAACCGATAGCATACATTATGCCTATAGAATACAGTCGGCGGTAATACCAGAAGATGAATATATTTCATCCTTACTGTCTGATTATTTTATACTTTACAAACCCCGCGATATTGTAAGCGGTGACTTTTACTGGATAGGAAAACAAGACAATATGGTAATTGTTCTTGCGGTAGATTGTACAGGCCACGGAGTTCCTGGTGCATTTATGAGCATGTTGGGAGTTGCCTTTTTAAATGAAATAGTGAATAAAGAAAACATTACATCACCTGCTGATATTTTAAATAAACTGAGAGAATATATAATAAAAGCACTTAAACAAAAAGGTAAAGAAGGAGAATCAAAGGATGGAATGGATGTAGCAGCAATTACAATTGACACAAAAACAAATAAGCTTGAATATTCTGGTGCCAATAATCCGCTTTATATAATTAAGAATGAAGAATTAATAATTAAAAATGATAAAATAATTGAATTCAAAAACCAGCAACCAATAACTAGCAACCAACAACTTTACGAAATAAAACCCAGCAAACAGCCTGTTGCCATATACGAAAATATGAAGCCGTTTATCAACCACGAAATTAATTTGCAAAAAGGCGATACAATTTACATCTTCTCCGACGGCTACGCTGACCAGTTTGGAGGTGAGAAAGGTAAAAAGTTTAAATACAAACCGTTCAAACGCTTATTATTAGAAAACATAAACAAACCAATGAAAGAACAGAGAGAAATATTAGATAAAACATTTAAAGATTGGAAAGGAGATTTAGATCAAATTGACGATGTATGTGTAATAGGAATCAGAATATAGAAAAGTTTTTTGCCGCAAAGACACGAAAGCACAAAGATACACAAAAGATAAGGCATTGGAAATAAACCTTTTGTGGGTTTTGGTATTTTAGTATTTTGGTGGCATTTTCTTTTTTTGGCTTTTCGGACGGTTCAAGCTTTAAAGAGAATCTACTAGTTGCGCAGCGCAATTTTCTTTAGTGTAACCTATCTGGAAACATTTTCTAACTTCAGATTTTTTGTTTGAATATATTTTTATATTTTTGCACGTATTTTTTTAAAACAATTATTGTGAGTTTTTTGAAACAATTTACCCTTCCTGTTAAAGGATTAAGCCTTGGAAGGAGTAGTTTCAAGTACGAAATAGGTAACGAGTTCTTTGAGCATTTTGAAAATTCAGAAATTGAGAAGGCAAATATTCAACTTATATTGGAAATAGAAAAGCAATCCAGAATGTTGGTACTTGATTTTAAAATTCATGGAAAGATACAAACGCAATGTGACAGGTGTTTGGATGAATTTGATTTAGAAATAGAAAACCATCAAAAGCTGTATGTTAAAACAGGAAATGAAGAAAGTGATGAAAATGATGATATGATAATAATTACAGAAAACGAGCATGAATTTAATATCGCTCAATTTGTTTATGAATTTGTAAATTTGAGTTTACCAATTAAAAAAGTACACGGTAATAACAAGGAAGGAAAAAGTCTTTGTAACAATGAAATGCTTAACAAACTGAAGAATTATTCAGTTAATGATGATAAAAAGATTGATCCCCGTTGGGATAAACTAAAAGATTTAATGTAATAAAATAATTAAAATGGCACATCCAAAGAGAAAAATCTCAAAACAAAGAAGAGATAAAAGAAGAACACATTATAAAGCGGAATTACCAACCCTGGCAACTTGTCCAACTACAGGAACTGTACATCGGTATCACAGGGCATATTATGTAGATGGAAGCCTTTATTATAAAGGTAAAATGATTATTGAAAACGCAACTACATAGTTTAAATCATTGTTTTTTAATAATTTTTTCTAACCAAAATCAATAACCATGGTACGTATAGGAATTGACATACAAGGAGGGGATTTTGCACCGGAAGCAACCATTCTTGGATCAATTTTGGCAAATAAAGAATTACCTGAAAATACTAAACTGGTATTATTAGGTCAGGAAAAAGCTATTCATGAAATACTTGAAAGAGAAAAATCCGACCCCGGGAATTTTGATATCATTTATGCAGAAGAAGTAATAGGTATGGGTGAACATCCTGCAAAAACTTTTGCGAAAAAGAAAAATTCAAGCCTTGTCATTGGGTTTAAAATGCTGGCAAAAAATGAGATCCAGGGTTTTGCAAGTGCGGGAAATACAGGTGCTATGTTAGTTGGTACGATGTTATTAATACGATCAATTCCTGGAATTATCAGGCCATGTATTACAGCTTGTGTACCTAATGTTGACGGAAGCACCAGTTTGTTAATGGATGTTGGTATTAATCCCGATTGCAGGCCGGATGTACTTTATCAGTATGCTATGTTGGGATCAATGTATATGGAAAATGTACATAAGGTTGAAAACCCCAAAGTTGGATTGTTAAATATTGGTTCTGAAGAAGAAAAAGGAAATTTGCTTACAAAAGCAACGCATGAATTGATGAAAGAAACTGAAGATTTCAATTTTATTGGAAACGTTGAAGGAAGTGATTTTTTTAGTGCAAACAAAGCTGATATTATTGTTTGTGATGGATTTACCGGAAATGTAGTTCTTAAAGAAGCTGAAGCTTTTTACACGCTTATTAAAAAACGTAAATTAAGTGATGAATTTTTTGAACGGTTTAATTTTGAAAATTATGGAGGGACACCAATACTTGGTGTTAACTCAAATGTTATTATCGGACATGGTGCATCAAATAAAATTGCAATAAAAAACATGATTCTACATACTAAAGATGTAATAAATGCCAACCTTGTGAATAAATTTACTGAAGCTTTTAAAGTGAAAGCATAAAAATTTATACTTGCAATCTTAAAAATATCCTGATTGTTAAAAACAATAATTATGACAAAGATTACCGCTGCAATTACTGGTGTTGAAACTTTTGTTCCTGAATATATATTAACAAATAACGAACTTAGCCAAATGGTTGATACCAGTGATGAATGGATAATGACCCGTATTGGCATTAGGGAACGTCATATTTTAAAAGGTGAAGGAAAAGGGACTTCTGATATGGGAGCCCCTGCAGTTGAAAAACTGTTGAAAAAAACAGGAACTAAACCGGAAGAAGTTGATTTATTGATCTGTGCTACAGTAACAGGTGATATGCCATTTCCGGCAACAGCAAATATTATTAGCGATAAAGTTGGGATTAAAAATGCGTTTAGTTACGATATTAATGCTGCTTGTTCGGGTTTTGTTTATGCCGTAATTACAGCAGTAAAATTCATTGAATCTGGCCAATATAGAAAAGTTGTTGTTGTGGGTGCTGATAAAATGTCTTCAATAACAGATTATACCGATCGTACAACTTGCCCGATTTTTGGTGATGCTGCCGGGGCAATATTAATAGAACCAACAAACAATGATAATTGTATTATAGATCATATTTTTCATGTTGATGGTTCAGGCAGAAAATATTTGCATCAAAAAGCAGGAGGATCATGTAAGCCTGCTTCACATGAAACTATTGATGCCCGCGAGCATTTTGTATACCAGGAAGGACAGTCCGTTTTTAAATTTGCGGTATCAAAAATGGCTGATGTTTCTCTTGAAATAATGGAAAAACATGGTATAACGCCTGACAATCTTGCATGGCTGGTCCCTCACCAGGCAAATATGAGAATTATTGATGCAACTGCTCGCCGAATGGGAATTAAGCGTGAACAGGTGATGATAAATATTGAGCGATACGGAAATACAACATCCGCTACAATTCCATTATGCTTATGGGAATGGGAGAAAAAATTAAAAAAAGGGGATAATTTAATCTTAGCTGCTTTTGGCGGAGGATTTACCTGGGGAGCAATCTATGTTAAATGGGCGTATGATAGTAACTAGTATAGCGATTCCAAATTAACATTTCAATTATGCGATATCGATTTCATCCAGTTTCCATTTCCAAGTGAATACGCTTGGCATTTGATTTATCTCATCCAAATACTGATATATCCTCTGTTTTAGCTCATCTTTATC
>DAOVJU010000483.1 GCA_030632095.1 Chlorobiota bacterium | reverse complement strand
TCTAATGCACAAATGGCTGAATAATACTCAGCATCAGTTTTTACATCAGAATAAGCATCTTCATATTCATTTGCAATTTTATTAAATAATACTTGTGCCGACGCGTATTTTTGCTTATTGAGCAATTCAAGGGCAAGTTTAAAGTCTTTGTCAAAATCGGCGTATATATTGGATTTCTGGGAGAAAGTGCAAATTGTAAAATTCAATATAATTATTAATGCTAAAAATTTCCTGATTATTTTTATGCTCATATAAATCATTTTTATATAGAATCTATATACATTGAAAACGAGATACTTTTGCAACGCCCTGATAATTAGGGTGACAAAACTGATAATTTTATGATTACTTACTATACATATAATATAGCTGATAAAGTTAAATATATTAAAGCTATTGAAGCGCAAATAAGTAAGATTTTAATTAACATTAACCTGTTAATTACCAAAATGTTTGTTTAAACTTTAAACGCATAAATAATGCAGTTTAATATACATTCACAAATAATATTTGCAGCATTCATCTAATTATTTTTAAGGGATAACAACATATTTTGTAGTTTTACACCCGGGAAAATGATAAATAATGTACATTTTAAAAACCAAAGGAATAGCTAAAATCCCTGATTATGTTCAGATAAGGGATAAAGATTTTGTTTTGATTTGCCATTTCAGGGCTGATAAACCACATATGGCTTTAAATAAACAGAATTTCAAGAAACCTGCAAGTGAGCTTGTTGAAATAATAAATAATTTACCCTTTGGAAAACTAACAGAAGTTGATTTGTAATGACTATGGAAACCATCATTGATATTGAGCATGTTGATATTTTTCAGAAAGAAAACCTGATTTTATCTAATGTTAACCTGACTGTTAAAAAAGGTGAATTTATTTATTTAATTGGAAAAACAGGAAGCGGAAAATCTAGCCTTTTAAAAATAATATACGGCGATATTCCTTTAAAAACAGGAAATGGCATTGTTGTTAATTTTAACCTGAATAAACTTAAAAAACGCCAGATACCATATTTGCGACGTAAAATAGGAATTATTTTTCAGGATTTTCGATTGTTATCAGACCGTACTGTTTACGATAACTTGTATTTTGTTTTAAAAGCCACAGGCTGGAAAAAGAAAAACCTTATTAATGAAAGAATTAACGATGTACTTGAAAAAGTTGACCTGGGATATAAAGCCTATAAAATGCCACATCAATTGTCAGGAGGGGAACAACAGCGTGTTGTAGTTGCAAGGGCGCTTTTAAATAATCCTGATATTGTCCTGGCCGATGAGCCAACCGGAAATTTAGACCCTTCAACATCAGAAGATATAATAAATTTACTTTTTGATATAAGTAAAACAGGCAGGGCGGTTATCATGGCCACCCATAATTATACACTCCTGAAAAAATATAAAGCAAAAACTTACAAATGTGAAGATGGTAAACTAATTGATGAGTCGGAAAATGAGGAAATCTTTGATTTTGACCAGCT
Source organism: Chlorobiota bacterium (assembly GCA_030632095.1). Lineage (GTDB taxonomy): Bacteria > Bacteroidota > Bacteroidia > Bacteroidales > B39-G9 > JAADFW01. The sequence goes on along the minus strand of DAOVJU010000483.1, from coordinate 1,794 downwards.
TTCTGAATAAGTAAACATACTACGTACAAAGCAGGAAAAACCTGCAACGTGGGGTGTTAATTATTTTAGATGTTTAAATTTTTCATGCACAATTTTTCCTTTAAACCATCACTTATTAACCACTGTTAGGCTGTAAAACCACTGCCTGGGTTCAATTCTTAACACCCCACCTCGTTGAAGGATTGCCTTTTTTATTAAATATATTACAATTACCTGATAATAACCATTTTACATTTTTCAGTTGCTATACCATTTCTTAATAATATAACTTGGTAAATACCGGGTTTAAAATCATTATTAGTGATATTTATTAAATTATCGCCTTTGGTTAATTTATAATCTGAAACAATTTTGCCGGAAATATCATAAACTTTCAATTCATTTTTAAATTGTTCATCGGCATAAACAATAATTTGAGATTGGCCTGTAACAGGATTCGGATAAACCTGTAAGCTTACATTTTCAAACCAGTTTACATCCTCTTCCTGAATATTTAATTGTGTATCATTCACTATGTCACCAGAATTTGATTTGTTTTCTTCAGGAACTACAAAACACGATTCCAGAAATGCTTCTAATTCAGCAGGTTCCATCATGGTTTCGTTTTCTGTCATTTCTGCAGTTATCAGGCATATTTGCTTTTGAATTATTTGCTGTAATTCATCATCCTCGGTTTGGCCAAGTGTTTTATTTAATATCTCAATTGCTTTATCAGACATGCCTGCTTTATGATGGAAGTGAGCTTTTCCGATCCGGAATAATGTTTTCAGGTATTGTTTGTTCATTACATCTTCGTCTATAACTTCCTGGTATAACTTTTTCTGTATTCGTAAAACAGTTTTGTATACCGAAGGATGATCATCAAAATTTATCTTCCCCAGGTTTTCTTTAAATAAATTATAGGCAAAATGCACGTACCAAAGTTCTTTATTGTTTATGTTTTTGTAAGGATGCAGCAAGATTTCCGATAATAATTTTGCTGTTAAAATATCGTTTGGATCTTCCTGGTTTATAAGAGCATAAACATAAGCAACTGCAGTGTTAAGTTTTACATTATTAAAATGTTTTGTTTTAATATATCGTACATCCAGGTTTTCTCCTGTCGGGTCAAAACTATCATCTCCAATATCAATAGAATCTGTTTCAGATTTTATTTTGGAACAGGGTGTGAATTGTCTTAAGGGTTCAAAATCAGTTAGCTCCAATATTTCAGGGTTGCCAAAAGGATCTTCAAATCCACCTTCAAGTAAGTAATCTGTTCCCATTTTCGGTGGCAGGCCCCTGTCATTCCAGAGATTGGCATCACAAGCAATTCTTCCATGCATACCCATATACCTTCCATACATATCCAGTGCTCCGGGATACGACCTGTCAGCGTTCAAATTATTCAATCCACCTAATAAATAAAAATAATCTCCGTTTGCAGCATAAATGGAATATTTGTTCATACTCAAATCTGTCTTTCCGTCTTCTATCTGAAGATCAATGCTTGTATTATCGGTGAGGTAAATTCCATATTCGTTGTTGTTAATATTACTGCATATTATATGGCTCATAAAAGGGCCGTCAAGAAAAAGCCCGTATTGATTGTTTTGTGCACTGCTATAAACAAATTGTAAAGCTCCGGTAGAATAACCCTGGAAACGGATACCACAATCACCGCCGGTAAAACTACTGTTTTTCACTGAACTGGTTGCATCCATATGACGTGCATAAAACCCATAATCGTTATTGATAAAATCACAATCTCTTATGTTAATGCCACCACCATAATTAACCAGGCCGTATAAATTA
>DAOVJU010000252.1 GCA_030632095.1 Chlorobiota bacterium | reverse complement strand
GCATGGTACGAAGATGAAGATGAAGCAGGTGGGAATACTATGGAAAATTCAGGTTCGGCTTATGTTTTTTATAATAATGAAGGAGTTTGGCAAGAAACTCAAAAATTAACCGCTTCTGATAGAAATATTCAAGATGTATTTGGACTGTCCATCTCTATATCAGGAGATTATGCAATAATAAATTCATATAACGATGATGAAGATGCTAATGGAGAAAACTACTTAGATTGTGCAGGGTCGGCTTATATTTATTATAATAGTACCGGTACCTGGGAAGAAATACAAAAAATTGTCGCATCAGACAGAGCAGAAGGTGACCTGTTCAGTCGTACAGTTGCAATCGATAATAACAATATTATTTCCGGAGCTTATGGAAAAAATAGTTTTACAGGTAAGGTTTATATTTTTTATGCAACTCTCGGTATTATTAATCAACCTACTAATCAAACAATATGCGAAGGAGAAAATGCAATTTTCGGTCTTACGGCAACAGGAGCAGATAGTTATCAATGGCAGGAAAATGTAGGTAGCGGGTTTGAAAATATTACTGACGGAGGTATATATAGTGGAGCAGTAACCAATACTCTGACAATTACAGGAGTAAGTTTAGATATGACTGATTATCAATATCAATGTATTGTTGCTAATTCTTATGGAAATATAACAAGTAATATTGCTGTTTTAACAGTAATAACAAGTATTGAAACCATACAAAATACCGATTATATAAAAATATATCTAAACCCTTCAAACGGAATATTTACTATTCATGGTAAAAACATTCAGGCTGTTGAAATTGTAAATATTAGCGGAAAAGTTGTAAAAAAGTTTCAAGTTTTAAGTTTCAAGTTTCAAGTTGATTTAAGCGACCAACCAAAAGGAATCTACTTTATTAAAATAATAACAGAAAAAGGAACAGTAACAGAAAAGATTATATTGGAATAAACACATGAAAAAAAAAATATTTATCCTGGTATCCTTAATTTCTTGCATTTGTATATTTATAAGAACAGCAAATACACAGAATGTAATAAATATCAGTAATAATGAAGGTATTTCTGAAAATCCCGATATAGAAGTATTACTACAAGATATTTTTGTAGTATGGGATGATAATACTACCGGTACTTTCTTAATTTATTTTTCTAAGTTTGATGGAAATTGGTTGCCATCCACTCCTGTTTCAACTACTATAGGTGGTAAATGTCCAGGTATCGCAGTTGATTCAGATAATATTTCTATTGTATGGCAAGCTTCTGCCGGTATTTATTATTCCCGGTATAATAATAATATATGGTCGGAAGCATCTTTTATTCCCGGCAGCACTGGAGGCACATTTCCGGATATAAGTGTTGAAGACAATAAAATGTACGTGGTGTGGAATAAGTCAAACGAAGTATATTTTTGTAAATATGATACAAATTGGACAGAACCTGTTAAAATTTCCAACAGTAGTAACGATGCTGCCAATCAAAAGATAGTAACCGAAGATGACAAAGTATATATAATTTGGGAGGAAACTATTACATATAACCCGCTTGTTTGTGAAATATATTATGCCCGGTTTGATAGTGTCTGGTCAGAACCGGTTAATATTTCCAACTTTCAAAACAGCGATTCCGGCAGGCCGTCAATTGGTGTTCAAAACAGTATTAATTATGTTGTTTGGGATGATGATGTTTATTCTACAGCGGCTGAAATTTTCTATTCATCTTATGATGATCAATGGTCAGAACCTTTGAATATCTCAAATTCGGATGCAGGTTCTTTAAGCCCGTCGTTATTTGTAAAAAATAATATTACCCATGTGGTATGGTATGAATATATATCAGATAATCTTGAAATTATATATTCTAATAATATTGATAATTCGTGGTCGGAGCCTGTTAATATATCTAATACTCCTGATTGGTCATGGTTTCCTCAAATATCCGCCAATAATGACAGTGTTTATATTGTATGGACAGAAAACACATTTACAAATTCAGAAATTTATTTTACCGGTCTTTCTTTTCCCACAACTGGTGTTAATGAAAATATCGGGTATTTATATCATACAAGTCTTAATAATTACCCCAATCCGTTTTCACAATCAACTATTATCGACTATCAGTTACCGGTATCAGGCAAGTTTGTTTTGAAAGTATATAATATCCTTGGGCATGAAATACGAACGTTAGTAAATGAAAACCAACCGGCAGGAAAATATTCGGTCGTTTGGGACGGAACAACCGATACTAATGAACCTGTCGGTTCAGGAATTTATCTCTATCAGTTGAAAGCAGGAGATGTTTATTCAGAGACAAAAAAAATGTTACTAATTGAATAAACACACAAACAATTGAGATTATTGATATAGCAGGAAAAGTTGTAAAACAATTGCAAGTAACAACAAGCAAATTGATTTAAGGTTTTAAATTTATTTACTCAAATGATTTAAACCAGGCAACTGCCTCTTCGCGAGTACTAAACGCCTTAAAAGGAAGTTTAAACTTATCAGTTTTAGCCAGAATATTATTAAAATAATATCGTTTAAATACTCCTCCTCCAAAAACTATTCCGGCTCTTTTGATACCAATTTTAAGGCCTTCCGGTAAAATCTCTTCTTCAAACCATTTACGATCAATTGGTGATACAATTTTCTGATTAGTAATATTAGAAAAGAGAAAGGTTGTTGTATTACTACGGCCAAATTCAATAGCTTTTTCCCATGTGTCACGGTATCCATCACTACCACAGGGCCCCAGCCAAACAACATTTACTATTTTTAATTCTTCATCATAAGATAAATCAACATAGTCAGTTTTCTTTATAGTTCTCATTGCATTAATTATTTAGTTATATATTTTACTGAAAAGTTTTAAACCATTCAATAGCTTCATCCCGGGTAGCAAATGCTTTAAATGGAAGTTCGCTTTTCATCATTTTACTCATGATATTATTAAAATAATATCTCTTAAAAATACCACCTCCAAAAACTATTCCAGCTCTTTTTAAACCTGCTTTTACTCCTTCCGGAATAATTTCCTCTTCAAACCATTTACGGTCAATGGGAGAAATAATTTTTTGTTTTTGAATATCAGAAAAAAGATTATAAGCAGTATTTTTTCGCCCCCAATCCAAAATTACTTCCCATGTATCCCGGTATTCTTCACTTTCACAATTTCCAAGCCATACAATATTAATTAATTTTAAATCTTCATCATATGTAACATTTACATAATCAGTTTCTTTTATTGTTTTCATAATGAATTAATTATAATTATACCTGATTTTAATCTAAATATAAGAAAAAAAACTAGCATTAAAATATATATCCATCAGTTTATCAATGTTATTTGAAATAAGGAGAATGAAAATAGTTGGAAATTTAAAGAAATTGTAACTCAATTGGTTTTAGGCTTGGGAAATTTGGCATTTACGCGCGAAAATGAATACAAGGCTGATGAATACGTGGTCAGGTATAAAAGTATAACCGATTATTATCCTAAGGGTATTGCTGCTTTTTTTGAGAAACTTGATTTACCACAATTTATTGAGAAGTCATAACAATTTAGCCATTTAACATATTCAAAAAGAAATTTCTTGCAAAAACTTTAACAATCAACAATTAAAGAATTTTCGTTCAAATACTACATATTATTCCTCAATAATAATTTTTACATATTCACCATTTAAACCTGTAGGGAACCATGCTGTTTTTATTGATAGTATCAGATCATATTTCCCGGCTTTTTCAGGGGTATTAATTTTTATTGTATCAATGTAACTTTCTCCGGGTTCAAGATTCGAAAATTTGTATTTTTTAATATTAACGGGCCTGACTACCATTTCATTCTTTTGAAAGTATGTGTATGAAAGCACTGAATTTAATTCAGGATTTGCCCTGAAATCAGCTACGATATTATAGTTATTTGTGATCTTTACTGGTATTTCTATAATAGTGTCAACATTAGCTCGTAAATCTTCTTGCAGTATACTAATTAAAACTTTATTGTATGACCTGAAATTTTCAACTTTTCCTGCTTTATATACCTTGTTGTTAGATGTTCTTAAAGTATCAAGAGGATAGGCATACATTGGAAATACAATTAATACATCCTTCCCTTGAAGTTCTTCTTCTATATTCCATAGATCATACTGGTTTTTCCTGTAAAATATGTTGTTTAATGAATGAGCCGTTTTTTTTGTATAAAATGTATATTTTGATGCTCTTTGATATGAGTTCATGAAAATAACAGGCAGATCTCCAGCTTCTTTTTCAATATCACTAGCCCAGTTTTTCCAGTGGTGCATTTCAGATTTGTAATTTTTCTTTGGTAAAAAATCATATACTAAGTATATTCTCAATACAATAAAAATAATTATGCTCGGATAGAAAATAATTTTGCACCATTTCAATACTCGTGGCTTATTTATTATTTCCTGGTACGATAACACTATTAAAGGGATATAAACTGAAGCTAACCAATGTGCTTCTGTGTGTCCTTTAAAAGATGATAGAAAGAAGAATAAATAGAATCCAACCAAAGAATATTTCAAACTTTTTTCAAAAACATTTTGGGGTTTTGATTTGAAAGCAAAAAATAATAATATAAAGCCAATAAATGGCCCGGCTATTATTAACTGTGAATATATAAAGTTAATGGTGTGCATTATGGAATAAGCATCAGAACGGCCTTGCAGATGATATTTTACCGATGGTAAGTCATTAACAATTTGCCAGTAGATGTGAGGTATATAGAATAGGACAGAAAAGAATACAATAACCCAGAACTTTGGTTTTAAGATAATTTTCCAATTTGAAAGTATAGTAAAGAAAAGAATTAGTATCCCATGATATTTACTGTAAAGCATTAAAGCTATGGTTAAAGCAAGTAGTATAGCTAATTTATACGTTTCTTTTTCAAGGAATTTTTTATATAAATAAAAAAACAGTGATGTGAAAAAAATTAGGGGAATATCAGGAATTGCAAGAAAACCACAAATATGCGAATGTATTAGTATTATTGAGAGGATAATAATAATAAACCATTTTGCTGATTTATTTTCGGTATCTATTAAGTGATAAATAATATATAAAGTACTTGTACTTAATAAAATAGTAAAAAGCCTGATCCCTAATTCGTTTGGAATGATCCAATAACCTAGCTTTATTAACAATGCTATCATTGGAGGATGATCAAAATAACCCCAGGCGAGGTTTTCAGAATACATCCAATAATATGTTTCATCATGAAAAATGCCAGTGAAAGCTCCTTGTAAAATATTTATTACAAACCATACAATAAGAAAAATATGAAAGCTTAAGTCAGCTTTAAAACGACTTACAATTAAACATATAGTATTTTCAAAATTATTCATTGATATATATATAATAAGTTATACTCTCATAAGTAATCCTTTCAGCCTTAGCCTTTTTTAATCAATTTACTCACTTCCACATTCTGTTCCACTTTCCGTTCGTGAAGGTTTACATTGCAAAGCTATGTTATTATTATGATTAAGGTATAAACAAACCAAAAATAGTGTTTTTCATTGATAAAGTTGGCATTTTTCATAATCAGCTAAAAGTAGTTTACCCTGTTAAATTGAAGTTACACTATTTCACAGGGTTTACACTTTTTGCAAATTAACATATTTATCTAATATTTTATGTATTAAACTGAGTTCGATATAAAATTATTATACAGCTTTTCGAGGATTTTCAGAGGCAACACAGATTTTTGCAGAACTAACGGG
>DAOVJU010000333.1 GCA_030632095.1 Chlorobiota bacterium | reverse complement strand
TATAATCGATAATACACATAGCATCATCAACTATTTTTTCAACGAATTGCTCTTTGGTATCAGGTAAATCTTTTCTAATTACCTTACCTGCAATTATCATTGAAAGCGTTTGAAGCCGAATATAAAACAATGATTATCTGGCTTCCTGAGAAAATGAACCAAACTTCGGCAAATAAACTGCTTAAGCTTATTGAAGAGCCACCTCCAAAAACCTTATTGCTCCTGGTTTCTTTGCAAGCTGAAAATATTTTACCAACAATATTATCGCGTACTTTCCAGGTAAAGATCCCTGAAATTGAAGCAAATGAAATGATAAATGAACTGAAAAAAGATTCTTCATTTTCAGAAATTGAAATACAAAATATTGTAAAAATATCAGGCGGAAGTTTTTCTGAGGCACTTAATAATCTTGAGAAAAACGAAGAAAATCAATACAATTTTGATAGTTTTCAAATGTTAATGCGGTTATCATTTAAAAGTAACTCTGAAGAAATATTGAAATGGGTTGAAAAAATGGCAATGTTTGGCAGGGAAAGACAGAAATCATTTCTTCAAAATGGATTGCGGCTTGTAAGGGAAAACTTTATTTTTAATATGAAGCAACCAGAACTGCAATACATGTCAGATGAAGAACAAAAATGGTCGGCTAAATTTTCACCTTTTATAAATAGTAAAAACATTGATGAAATTAATAAGGAATTCAACTTAGCTTACTACCATATAGAAAGAAATGCAAACAGCAAAATAGTATTTTTTGACCTTGCCCTGAAACTTTCCAATTTAATTAAAAAATAAAGCATATTTAACTATTTTTGTAATTCTGATTTCAAATTGGGCCAATCTTAAAAGCTCAATTACAATATATTTTCATAGTTGAGTTATCATTATAACCTAACTATTAATTTAAAAAGTATAACAATGAAATGTAGCGGATGCACAAGGGGCAGAGCGAATCCAGATAATAATAACACAGGTTTTTCGGGAATAACAGGTGATTCAAATAAATTAGATATATACGATTGGCTTAGTGATTTGCCAAAAAATGCACATTCAACAGATATTATTGAAATTCGATTTAAAAATACACGAAAAGCATATTATAAAAATGTAAATCAACTTCATTTAGAAATAGGCGATGTTGTTGCTGTTGAAGCCTCGCCAGGACATGATATTGGAATGATTTCACTTACAGGTGAATTAGTGTTAAATCAGTTAAAGAAAAATAACATTGGCATTGAAACTGAATTCAAAAAGATTTACCGAAAAGCAAAGCAAACCGATATTGAAAAATGGAATGATGCTATTGCCCTGGAGCATCCTACAATGATTAAAACAAGGCAACTGGCTGGCGATTTAAAGCTGAACATGAAGATTGGAGACGTTGAATACCAGGGAGATAAAACAAAAGCAATATTTTATTATATTGCTGAAGAGCGTGTTGATTTTCGTGAACTTATAAAAATTTTAGCTGAAGAATTCAAGACTCGCATTGAAATGCGCCAAATTGGGGCAAGGCAGGAAGCAGGAAGAATTGGCGGGATAGGGCCATGTGGTAGAGAGTTGTGTTGTTCAACATGGATCACTAATTTTGTTTCGGTTACAACAAATTCAGCACGATACCAGGAATTGTCTTTGAATCCGCAAAAACTTGCCGGTCAGTGTGGTAAATTGAAATGTTGCTTAAATTACGAATTAGATGCATATATAGAAGCCCAAAAAGATTTCCCGGCAACAAATATTCCACTTGAAACAAAAAAAGGTGTTGCAAAACATCAAAAAACAGACATATTTAACCGACTTATGTGGTATACATATGATGTAGAAACCTCTTCAAGCTTCATAACCATATCAGTTGATCGGGTAAAGGAAATCCAGGAATTAAATAAACAGGGTGTTATTGTTAACGAATTAAAGGAAAAAGTCCATGAAGATATGGTTTCGGAGGAATTACCTGATTATGAGAATGTTGTAGGACAAGAAAGCTTAACCCGTTTTGATGCAAGAAATAGAAAAAGTAAAGGCAAAAAAAAGAAGAAAAGAAAATCGCATTCAAGAAAAAACAATGCATAAAAATTCTCCATTATTAATTCTGTTAATAATATCATTTCAGTTTTTTTTGTATTCATGTAGAAATAAAATTATTTATGATGGGCAATTAATTGTCAAAGAACAGGGCTGGAACCGGAATGATACATTTGAAGACCAGATCGTTATTAATGATACAATTAACTCATTTAATATTTTTATAACCCTGGATATTAATAACAACTATCCATTTAGTAATTTATATCTTTTTGTTACAACAGTGTTACCCGATAACAATATTTTAAAAGACACCATAAATTGCTATTTAGCTGATGAAAGAGGAAAATGGCTTGGTAAATCCCGTTTTGGTAAAACATTGAATAAGTTTCCTTATAAAACAAATATCCGGTTTCCTGATACAGGCACATATAATTTTAAAATTGAGCAAGCTATGCGGGCCGAACCATTGAAGGGAGTTTTATCCTGTGGAATTAAAATTGAAACTTACTTATTGTAATTCAATGAATAATTTTTAAATTCCGATATATTAAATTATAAAAGTGGGGAAAAATAAACTTGCGCGGTTTAAGGAAATACGAATGTTCAAAAATGTTTTTGAACCAGATAACCATGAAGCCCGTTCCGGTAATTATTTCATGAAAGGTAATTGGAAACAAGATTATTATAAAAATAAGAATCCACTAGTGATAGAACTTGGTTGTGGTAAAGGTGAATATTCAGTTGGCTTAGCAAGAAAATTCCCTGAAAAGAACTTCCTGGGTGTTGATATTAAAGGGGCAAGAATGTGGTGTGGCGCTAAAACAGCAATTGATGAAAATATTATTAACCTGGCTTTTTTAAGAACATGGATTGAAATGATCAAATCATTTTTTGGTCAGGAAGAAGTTGATGAAATATGGATTACATTTCCTGATCCCCAGGAAAAAAAACGAAGAAAGAAGAAACGCCTGACTGCTACAGGATTTTTAAATAGCTACCGCTCTTTTTTAATTGATAATGGAATTATTCATCTGAAAACCGATAATGATTTGTTATATAACTACACCTTGTCTGTAATTAACTTCAATAATCTTGAATTAGTATATAAGACTAGCAATATTCATAAAACCGATCCGGATGATGAACTCTTACAAATTAAAACACATTACGAGCAATTATTCTTAAAAGAAAACAAGAATATAAATTACCTTAAATTTAAACTTCCAAAAGATAAACAAATAATTGAACCACTTGATTAAGATTGAACCACTAAAACCTCAAAGCTGGGGTGTTAAGAAATTTCAAACCCTGCGAGGGTTTATCCCGATAGCTATCGGGACCCTCGCAGGGTTATAAAATTAAGAATCTGAAGAAGGATACTATCTTTTCAAAAGATAGTATCCTTTTATCCTTGTTTTAATGAAAATGGAGTGTAAAAAAAATTACATTATACAAAAAAATTAACACCCCAGCTTTGAGATTTATTGAAATAATACCAAATGGAGCCTGATTTTTTTCAAAAAGTATACAATGTTGTACGAATGATTCCTTATGGAAAAGTAACTTCATATGGAGCAATAGCACGTTTTTGTGGCTCTCCTCAAGCAGCCCGTATGGTTGGCTGGGCAATGAATAAATCATCAGGTCAGAAAGAATTTGTTCCTGCCCATAGGGTGTTGAACAGGAATGGAATGTTAACAGGAAAACATTATTTTGGCGGCCCTGATACCATGAAAGAATTGCTTGAAAGCGAAGGACATAAAGTTGTTGAAGATCAATTGATTGATTTTGAAAAGCATTTCTGGGATCCTATGAAAGAATTATGATAAAAAAGGATTATTCATCAAACAACTTATATCATACTTAACGCAGCAAAGCTGCAAACAAAAAACAAAAAATAACAAATCACAAGCACCAAAATTCAAATAAATACCAAATACAAAATTTCAATGACCAAAAATAAATATGAACTCATAATTACTACATATGTTATTGATATACTGCCGTTTGAAATGCCGGTTTGAATTTTAAATATTTAAAAATTGAGATTTTTTGTTTTTTAATATTTGGAGTTTTCATGCGTTTGCCCTGGTAGCATGTTTGGAATTTGTGGATTTGAGAATTTTGGATATTATTTGCTATTTGACTATTGTTATTTGGAATTTTAAAAACGTTGCTAAAAAAACAAAGTTTTACAAAATAATAATATAACTGGATGGGACAAAAAAATGGAATTACAGCGAGTAACTGAAGACAAGGTTTCTGTCATAAAAGTTATTCCGCCCGCTTGAATTTATAACATGTTACCGTGCGTTTGTTTATTTTATTTTTAAATCTTCAATCTTCTTATGTGCTTCCTTTAATAATTTATTGAGTTTCCTAATTCTTAAAATCAATCCTAAAGATAAAGCAATCATAAGAACTACAATCATAGTTAAATAAATTACTCTTTTTTGTAGATTAATTTTTTGTTCTAATTCTATTAATTTCAAATTTTGAAGTTCTATTTGTTTAGTTAAAAGATCAATTTCCATTTGTCTTTTTCTCACTTTTTCCTCAGCTTGTAAAAGTGAATCCTGCGTTGTTTTTATTTGGACATTAAATGAATCTTGTGCTGCTTTAGCTTGCAATTTTTGGAGTTCCCTTCTTAAATTTGCAGCTCTTAATTCATTTTCTTTTATCGAATCATTTTGCCCAATTATTTGATTACAATT
>DAOVJU010000477.1 GCA_030632095.1 Chlorobiota bacterium | reverse complement strand
ATATTTTTAAGAAATAAAACATAAAACTTTAGTTTATCCGATAGCCTGATAACCCTCAACTTTCTGATAAAATTCAAAATTGTTGTCCTGTTCATATTTTTAGGTAAAAATAAGAAAAGGGAAATATCCTTCCCTTTCATTTAACAATTAGTTTTTTATTAATTGATTTATTACCTGAATTAATCCTTAATAAATAGATACCACTGCTTGAATTTAACAAATTGATTTCATGAACCTCAGAGAATATGTTTTCTTTTTGATAAACAACCCGGCCAAAACTATCGTAAATAATAATATGGTATTCATTTTCAATATTATTTGTCCTTAATGAAAAAGTTCCATTATTGGGATTCGGTAAAATCTTAAATTGAAGTTCTTCATCAATTAAACCATTTGTTTTTAATACATCAGATTTTTCAGTTTTAGCTATATTTCTTGAAATTCTAGAAGATTTGAATTGTGAATATTTAAATTGTTGGCAATCTGCAATTTCTGCTTTAAAAACGCCACCTGCATTTACTTTAAAGCCAGGATTAAGTGTTATTTTGTTTCCTGCTCTAAAAGTAAAATCTGCATTATGCAAAACTTCTACTTTATTTATTGTTGACAATTCATTTCCTGCCTGAATAACAACATTGTTTTGTGGTTGATAAAAAGCTCGTGCGCTACTTAGAGACATATCATCTAATACTACATTTGAAAAACACGGGTCTCTGCCATCTATTCCTATTTTATCATTATCATTAGGATCCAGCCAGCTTATTAAGCTTTTATCCGATGATGGCCCTGTCCATGCTTTTCTTAGTTTTCCATATTTAGTAGTGAGTAATAAATTACATCCCGCCAGGCCATATGAATCCCATCCAATTATTCGGTTACTCCAGTCTTCAAATAAAGGGGAACCAGATGAACCCTTATCGGTTGGTGCATCTTCCCACATAACTCTCCAAAAATAAGAATTTGTGTTGGCCCCCAAATGCCCTTCGGAAACTTTTTTTACCAATCCACGCGGATGATGGATTCCTGTAACAAACGGACATAAAGCCCACCAAGTTTCTCTGTCCCAGCCGGCAAAATGAACGTTATAATCTTCTGGAGGTTTTTCATCCAGTTCCATTAAAAACATATCATATATTGATCGTTTAGCTTTTTTTGTAGCTCCAATTGTTGATGTATACCATCCATGTCCTGAATCACAGTCCGGCCTTTGATAATTAAAATAAAATTTTGCCGTGGATAACTCAGCGTTTTTACCGCAATGGTTAGCAGTAACTATGTAGTACTTTAAATCATTGGGATTATCACAATCTTGATTTATCAATGCACACGAACAACGATAATTCCCATCACCTTCTTTATAGTTCCATCTCATAACTGAACGGATATTGTTTTTATTAACAGAAGAATTACAATGTACATCAATAAAACAATCAGTATATTTTGAATCACCTAATAGTTCAAAAATATCAATATAATTATGGCTAACATGATCAATTTCCATTTTTACTTCATTAATATAATCATTTTTTAGCTTAAGTTCTAAGATTATTTCATCACCAATTATTGGTTGAGTTGAAAATTTTTTATCAACCCGGTTGTTACGTTTAGTAAATGCACCTGCAATATTTGAATAGTCAGGATTATATATATAAAATTCACTTTCTGGAGGCAAAAAATAGTTATCGAAAAATAATTCAATAGATTTTGCCCCTTTTGACATTATTTTGAGCCTGATAATTGCATTTTTATCATCAATTTCAGTTATTAAACCTTCTTCTATTAAATTAATATTTACATCAATTATTTGACCAATTCGTAATGCAGAATCATTTCTAATCTTGTCTTTTTCAATTATTTTCTCAATATCTAATTCCGGAAGTATAATTGTTGGGATTTTCTCTGGTAATTTAAGATTATTTTGCTTGTAACTTGGAGGTAAACCACCTGAACTTATTTGTGCATTAAGGTGGAAAAATGAACAAATAAATATTACTAAAATTATAAAAATCTTATTCATGATTATTGATTATTTCGGATTATAATTAAATAATGGTCCTTTTCTGTTTTAGGTATGCCATTAAACAGATAGGTGAAAGTAAAATCCTTATTAACAATTACATCTGTTATCATGTTAACACCTTTAATAGAATCGGCATAAATCAGGTAGTCACCATTTAATGATTCTGTTTTAAATTCCAATTCAATCGTATACTTATTGACTTTATGTAATTGTGTTTGAATAACAGTATCAAGGCGTACTGATGTATCATTCCTTTCAGTTTCTATAACCCAGGCATGAACTAAAGGAGCATCTTCTAATCCTTCAAATTTAATATCAACAGCAGCATATTGGTCTTTATTTTTATCGCAACTTAAAAACGATAAAATTGTAAGAATGGTTATAAGCAATTTTTTCATAATTTCTTTATTTTTCAAGTTCTTCAATTCTTTTTGATAATTTTTCATTATCCTTCTTCAAATCAATAACATACAGCGTAAGCTCTTCGATTTTTCGGAGCAAAAGATCATCCATTTGGCCTATATTGTATCCATTTTCTTTAAATTCTTCTGCTGAAGGAACTTCTGGTAAATGTTTGTTTCTCTTAATATATTTTTCAAGTTCTGCAAGTGATCTTAAATCGTAATCTAATTCAAAAACAAAATCTGAGTTTATCACATCTCCAATTACTTCTATTCCTTCACAAAGAATTTCACCGTTTACAGCTAATTTAAATCCTTGTGTTCTATAATCTCCAGCACTATAAGTTGTATTAAATCCTATACCAACAGTACCATCACCATAACATGTTAAAGCACTTATCCAATTTCTGTCAGCTCTAAAATGTAAATTATCTTTAAAATCAATATAGCCATGTGTTCCATTATGATGCATTACTAACCTTGGAATTAATTCACTTTTGCTACTACCTATTATTATTGATTCCATTGCTGGCATATACATAGATCCTGCAATCTTAATTGAAGTATATGTACTTGAAGGATCAATATAATAGGAAGTATTATTCCTATCATAAAATTTTGAAGCTTTTACATACCCATTTGCATATATTGACTGGCCACTTGTTGAAAGATCTATATAATAGGCAGTATTATTCCTATCATAGTATTTAGATGCCCTAATATATCCATTTGCATAAATTGAAAGACCACTTGTTGATAAATCCATTATGTAGGATGTATTGTCTTTATCTGCCCATTTTTGATATGAACTTAGCGTTTGTGCATTAACTTCATTTTCTAACATACATAACGCAATAATAAAAAGTAGTGTAATAACAAAGAAATTTGAACATGTTTTCATGATTAAATAATTTTTAAGTT
>DAOVJU010000106.1 GCA_030632095.1 Chlorobiota bacterium | reverse complement strand
CTTTATCAACAATCGGCGGACCATATGGCAATGCAGGTGGTTATGGATTTGTTGCTGGTGAGGTTGGCGTTAGAGGCCATTCATCCAGTACCGATTATGCATATTCATTTGCAATTTTCTTAGATATAGCAGCTTTTGCTTTTACAGCTTTCTTTTTTACATTTTTCTGTTCAGCCTTTTCTTCTGATTTTTCAGCAGTCTCATCCTTTTCTGCTTCTTCTTCCTCAAAATTTAGCATTTTAAGACCATGCAAAATATTATACCAGTTTAATACTTTTTTTATATCTGAAACATAAACCCTTTCTCTATCATATTCAGGAAGCACACCGGCAAAGTAGTTTTTCAGGTTATCATCAGATGATTTATAGTTTAGACATTCACCCCCATTTTCCTTTTCTGAAATAGCTTTTAATACATCTTTCAAAGGTATTTCCTTGTCTTCTGTGAAGACAGCAATATCTTCCAATGCAGATATTTTTGAAGATGCAAATGCCGGAACCCTCTTTTTATCAATTAATGATTCAACAATAAGGCCATTTTTTGTTTGTGAGATCAATTTATACAATCCTGGCTTACCCCCGATAGATAATATATCTTTTAACATAAGTGCTTAATATTAAAAATTTAGATGTTAAAAATAAAAATTCAAAAATATAACTTTACAATTAAATGGGCTTGATTTTTACGAAGTTTTTAACAATTATGCAAAACTTCGCTCCCTTTTTATCTTTTCATAAGCTTCATTTACTTTTTGAAATTTTTCTTTTGCCTTTTCCTGAAACTCTTTTCCTAAATAACTTACTTTGTCAGGATGATATTTAACGGCCATTTTTCGATATGCTTTTTTAATTTCATTTTCGTCTGCTGTCTTGTTAATTTCAAGTATTTTATATGCACTGTCAACATCATCAAAGAACATTGATTTAATAGATATGAAGTCATTCTGCGAGATTTTAAGCCTTTTAGAAATTGCCTCAATGGTTTTTATTTCATATGGATGAACTAAACCATCTGCTGCTGAAATTCCAAACAGAAAATGTAATAATTGAAGCCTGCTAGCATAATCTAAATTTTGTTGAATTTGCCGACTTACCTCATCCAATGGAATTTGCTGTTTTAATATATCACGAAGCATAAGCATGGCTTCATTAGCTGCCTCATAACCAAAACTCTGGGCAAAGTACTTTTTTACATAATCCAGTTCAGATTTAAGTACTTTTCCATCTGCTTTCATTACCGCAGCAACTAACACGAGAAGTGACATGGCATAACCACCGGTTGTAGTTTGTGCCCTTGTTCTGGTTGCTTGTGCCTTATTTGTCCCTTCGAGCATTGATCCAATTGCAAAACCAAGAATTCCACCTATTGGCCCAAAAAAAGCCCAACCTAAACCGCCAGCAATCCATTTACCAAATTTTCCCATATTTATTTAGTTATTCTTTTGACAATTTTATGATCTGATTGTGAATAGAAATAATCTGTTTCAATATCATCTCATTTTCATTATTGTTTATAATAAAATCTGCAACTTTAATTTTTTCAGCATCAGGCAATTGGTTTTTCATTCTTTGCTTTACTTCATTCTCACTACAATTGTCACGTTCCATTACACGTTTAATTTTTTCCTTTTCTAATGCTGTAACTACTATCAGGTAATCCGGCTCTTTGTAAGTTTCGCTTTCAACTATAATTGCGGCTTCTTTTATTATATAAGGAAATTCATTTTTAGAATTCAACCATTTTACAAAATCTTCTCTAACCTCCGGATGAATTATTGAATTAAGAATGTTAAGCTTCCCTGGACTATTGAATACCAGTTGTGCTAAAAATTGCTGATTCAAATTTCCATTTTGATCAAAAACTTCATTTCCAAATTCATATATTAATTTTTCTTTAATAATTGGTAAATTGTTTATCAAATATTTTGCCACATTATCGGAATTATACACAGGGATACCTAATATTTCAAATACCTTTGAAATAACAGATTTACCACTTCCAATTCCTCCTGTAAGTCCTACTTTTAACATTAATACTCAATGATATAATCCACATTCAAGGGATAATGGCTTACTGCCCTTATAAATCCGGGTGTTTTGTCCAATTCAATTTTTAGTTTATCATTCATACTCTGCTTAGCTTCACTATAATCAACATAGGCTTTGAACATAAAATCCTTTACTTCATCATATTCTCTGAGTGCAACTAAATATGAAACTTTTAATTCTTTTGGAAAAATTGTCATGTTCAAAGTGTCAGGTAAATTTAAAATTTGAATTAAGACCATAAAATTTGCTTCTGTAAATTTCTCAACCGGTAAAGTAAACTTAACCTGTCCAAGTGATGTTTTAACGCTTCTAATTGATTGAATATCAATTTTGGTTTCAATGCTTTCGGATATTTTAATAAATTTTTTATACTCAGTACTAATATTTTCAATAGTATCAAGTATTGTTTTTGGCCCGGTAATTAATATACTGTCAGGTTCAAATACAAAATCTCCATTTTGCATAAATTGCTTTACATAAAAAAATTCAATGTTTGCAACCACCGGTACTTTTTTCTTAATAACACTAACAAATTGAAAATGAATAGTATCTGGAGATATTCCCACCACTTCAATTTCATTACTTAATTGTTTGTCTATTTTATCAATTTCATACCGTGTGAGAATATAATAATTTGGTGAATTGCGATCACCAGAACTTTGATGAAAAGTTATAGAACGCAAGTCAAAACTAACCGGGGGCAACACTGGTTTTATTTTATATTTTAGTAAGGTAAACCCATATGCCTTAATACTTATTTCCATTTTGCCCGGAAGGTCTCCAACCAATACTTTATTCTTTGGGAAATTTGAATATCGAACGGGAAATCCAATATTCGTAATATACTCTTTACTTAATGCATTAAGCAACCAGAAAAAAGTTGATATTAGCAAAAAGAACAGGAAAATTATTACTTTCCTGTCAATTTTTTGCTGAAAAAAATATTTTAGCTTTACAATTCGTCTAAGTGACTCATATTTCAATTTGTTTTGTTTTAGTTGTACAATATTGAAAATCAATATGCAATTTACAACTTACTTTGAATAATGATAACTAATTATCATGAAATATTACAATAGTACCTAAGTTGAGCGATTGTAATTCCAAGTACACGGGATGAATAATCGCTTTACTTAAGACTAACCCCGACATAGTAATTGTTGAATTTCACTAATTGAGTAAAACGAAAATTGGCGAAAACCTTACAATTACTTAGTCGATTGAGAGATTTTGCAATAGCAAATCGCTCAATTTGGGTAGTAATTAATTTTTAGCTGTTAAATCGCTTGAATCTTTTATTAAAGCAGTTTTATCAACCTTTAATCTTGTTTTATCTTCAACTTCTAATATAACAACTTTGTCGCGTACTTCAACTATTTTACCATATATTCCTCCAGTAGTTAACACTTTATCACCATTTCTCAAAGCTTCCCTGAAAGTTCTTGAATCTTTTTGCTTTCTCATTTGCGGCCTGATCATGAAAAAGTAAAAAATAACAAAAATTAATCCGATGAAGATTAATGATGAATACGGACTTTGTTCACCTCCTTGAGGCGCCATTAATAAAATGTACAATAAATGATTCATTTTTTCTAAATTATTCGTTATTATTCATTAGGAGTAATTACTTCTCCTGTAATTGTTAGCACAACTTTATTTGGTTGTGTGTTTGCCAATAATGTAATTGTTTTATTTTGAATGCCTTTTCTGCCAGAGCTTTTAAATATTATTTCAATTTCGTCTTCTTTACCGGGTGCTAATGGTTCTCTTGACCATTTTGGCACAGTACATCCGCAAGTTGCTTTTGCTGACCGTATTAATAAATCTGAACCACCGATATTCTTATATCTAAAAGTATATGAAACTTTTTCGCCTTGTATTATAATGCCAAAATCATGGTATTTATTTTCAAATTCAAATTTCGGGAGGGAACTTTCATCATAATTTCCATCGGCTGTAACCGGGTTATTTACAATAGCTGTAGTCATTTCTGATTTTTCCTTATTTGTTTTACATGATCCAAAGGCTATTAAAATAATATAGACCCATATAAATATTCTATTCATTTTTATTTATTATTTATTCGTATTGGAATTTTAATGTTTTTTTCTCGCAAAGACGCAAATGTATAATTTAATTGTAAATTATAATAGAATAATAGTGTTAAGTAATTAAACCTCTTCCGGTTTTTTTAATTTTTCCTTCCTTATTTAAAGTATTTATAATTTTATCTAATATCCCATTAATAAAAATACTGCTTTTTTTTGTGCTGTAGTATTTAATTATTTCTATGTATTCATTTAAAGTAACCTTAATTGGAATTGACGGGAACTCAATTACTTCAGCAATTGCTAACTGCATGAAAAGTATATCAATAAAAGCTATTCGCTCAATATCCCAATTTTTAGTGTGTTTTTCAATTAGTTTAATATATTCTTCATGATTTATAATGGTTTCCCGAAAAAGATTTTTAGCAAATTCTTTATCGTCCTCATTCTTAAATAAGGGCAATAATTTGGCATTTTCATTTTCTTCTGCCTTAAAACCTTTCAAAGTCTTCACAATCATATTTATTATGAATTCTACTTCATCATTCCAATAAATACTTTGTTCTTCAAGAACTTGATGAAGTAAGTCTGATGTATCTAAATAATATTGAAAAAAACCAATAACGAATTTTTTATCTGCTGAATATGAATTATTGAGATCACTCATATAATCTTTAAAGAAATCCGAATTAATCATATTCTGGTAAATCTCCTTTACTAATTCAGGATAATTAACCCAGGAAATTTTCTTTTCGGAGATGAACCTCCGAAATGAATAATTATCTTCTAATTGTGTAATAACTTTATTATCAACAAATTTAAGATTTGGGTTCAGGTCCTCTGTTGTAGGGATTTTTTTATTTCTGCCTAAATCAATTCTTGCCAGTGCATACTTTTTAACTCCAATTATTAAGAGAATTAAATAATGATAAAGTTCAAATGATTTATTCAAACTAAAGAATAGTTCCTTTTCATATTTATTGATAGAAGGATCAGAAGATTTAAAATATGCATATAAAATATGCGAAGTTTTAATACGAATTAGTCTTCTGCTAAGCATTGAAAGAACCTTATTAAAGATTTATATCAATTTATTTAAAAATGCAAAAGTAAGTGATTTTTATTCTTATTTATAATTGAAATAAAAAATTATTTTTTCTAATTAATTTTCTTTATTAGAAAATCTAAATATTAAAAATAATTTTTACATTTGAAGCGTTCAAAGTAATATTTTAACCTAACTAATTGAATAATGGAAGGAAACGACAAAAAAGGAAACGGAAGAGATGAAATATTTTCGAAAGCTGTAAGAGCAGGAAAAAGAACTTATTTCTTTGATGTAAAAGCAACAAGACGGAATGATTATTATTTAACCATTACAGAAAGTAAAAAACGGTTTGACAGGGATGGAAAATTCCATTATGAAAAACACAAACTATTTCTTTACAAAGAAGATTTTGATAAATTTGCTGAAGGATTTTCAGAAGTAGTTGATTATATTAAACAAAATCAGCCTGAGATTATTGAAGAAGCTGAATTTGGTGACAACAAAGAAGCAAATAATGAACAGGCTAAAGAATTTACAAATATCGAATTTGAAGACCTGCAGGAAGATAAAAAGTAATGCTTAACTATTGAAAAAGCCGTTTGAAATTCAAACGGCTTTTGTTTTTCAGTTTATATATTTATTCGCGATACTTACCAGTTTTATCTTCAATAAAGACATCATTGTTTTTATGTATTTGCATTTTTACATTTGCTATCAATTCTTCAGCACCTGACTCAAAGCATGTATTATGTACTTTTTTTATCAGTAACATAATATCATCATAATAACCTTCCATTACTGTTTCAAACGGACAAACCTCATACTTAATTCCTGATTGCTGAATAACTTCAATTGCCTTATCAATTAATTTATAAGAATCTTTATTATTTGATTTTGGAAGAATTTGCAAAGCAATGTTCACTTTGTGTTTTAAATAGTCCATAAGGAAAAATAATTAGTCAATACACATAATAATAAGAGTATACAATTAATAAATAACAAAATCCAAATGTCAAATATCAAATAAATCTCAGCGCCTCCGCAGAGTAGCTTCTGCGCTCGCGGAATAACCAAAATATCAATATTCAAAGGTGTTTTGTACATTTAATTATTGGTATTTCGAATTTATTTACTCGCTTCGCTCCCATTGAAGGTAAACGTTGTAATTTGATTATTGTTATTTGGTGCTTTGCTTGTAAATAATTCCTGACATTATGGACAGGCTAATTACACTTGATCAATACTATTTATACTATCCTGATCATTTATTCCATGAATGTTGTTTTTTTCAATAAATTGATTGATTTCTTTTACGTTAAGCTTTTTAACATTAGTAATAATGAAGTTTTGCTTAATGAACCCGCCATATAGATTACATTCGTCAATTGTATTTTTTAAAATTGTATGTATTGTAGCAGTTATTGGTAATAATATTAATATTGACGAAAAATTACTATAAAAAGATATTTCCTCTACTTCTGCACCGTGCTTTTCTAAAATGAAATCAAATTCATTTCTAATAATTTTCTGATGGACTTCACTAAATTGTTCACCTGATTTTGTAAAAAGAACAACAAAATATCTAAGTTTTTTTCCTTTACCTCCCAAGCCGGTTGATATAAAAATTTGATTTTCGTCTAACAAGCTACTTTCAAGCAACATTTTACTTTCCTGGAATGCTATTAATGCCCAATCTTTTAGAAGGTTATCCGGATTCTTTAAATATTTCTCGATAGTCCTGAATGCTTTAACATCTTCAATTGATGCCAGTTGCGATAATAAGTGTTTTTTCTCAGATAAGGATTTATTTACATCAAACAGATCGTTGGCTTTATTCAGTATATCTTTTTTATTCAATTCTTTCTTTATATTCTTTGAATAACGAAAATATTCCATCTGCACGTTAATATCAACCTGTTCCTCCATGATATTAAAATTACCTTTAATTTGCCCTGCTAATTCACGCAACTTATCAAATATATTTTCACTTTCACTTAATTCCATATTTTAAATTTCAATACTTATTATTATTATTTTAAATGTGCTATAATTTATCAATTTTATTCCACAAAAAAAATACCAAAATTATGGTATTGTAAATAATGTCATTTAATTGTTTATTTGTTATAAAATTAATACATACAATTGAATTTTACTTAATGAAATTGTCTGATTTAAATAATGACAATCGTGGTATTATTACCAAAGTTAAAGGCAGAGGTGCTTTTCGTAAAAGAATAATCGAAATGGGATTTGTTAAAGGTAAGGAGATAAAGGTCATAAAAAATGCCCCCTTAAAAGATCCTATTGAATACAATATTATGGGGTACGAACTTTCATTACGAAGAAGTGAAGCAAGTTTAATTGAAGTAGTAACCGAAAATGAAGTATTAATTGATTATAAAGAAAAATTCAATGGGGTAATTAATGAAGAAATACTAAAAACATCTGCTAAAGAAAAAAGCAAAGTAATTAATGTTGCATTAGTTGGGAATCCAAATTGTGGTAAAACTACCTTATTTAACTATGCTTCTGGTGCTAAAGAACATGTTGGAAATTATTCTGGTGTCACGGTTGATTCGAAGTTAGCCAAATTTAAGCATAAAGGATATATATTTAGAATTAATGATTTGCCCGGAACCTATTCAATAACTGCCTACACACCGGAGGAGCTGTATGTTCGGAATTTCATTTTCAATGAAGTTCCCGATATTGTGATTAATGTTGTTGATTCATCAAACCTTGAAAGAAATTTATACTTAACATGCCAGTTAATTGATATGGATATTAAAGTTGTTATTGCTTTGAACATGTTTGATGAACTACAAAAAAAAGGGGCCAGATTTGATTATCAATCGCTTGGAAAAATGATTGGAATACCAATGGTTCCAACAGTTAGCTCAAAAGGAAGAGGAATAAAAGAGTTATTTGAAAAAGTGATAGATGTTTATGAAGACCGGGATGAGACAGTAAGGCATATACATATTAATTATGGTAAAGAAATAGAAAAATCGCTAAAATCAATACAGGAAAAAATACAAATCCCGGAGAATTACGCTTTAACAGACAAAATATCTTCAAGATTTTTAGCCATAAAACTGCTTGAAAAAGATAATGAAATCAAGAAAGTGATTTATGAATTAACAAGTAATAGCAGTGAAATATTTGAAACTGTAAATAATGAAATTGAACGCGTAGAAAGCAGGTTAAGCGATGACAGCGAGACCATTGTAACTGATACTAAATACGGATTTATATCGGGCGCTCTTAAAGAAACTTATAAAGAAGGGTTAATTGCCCGGCGCAGAAAAACAGAAATTGTTGACACATTTATAACGCATAAAGTATTTGGTTTCCCTATTTTTATTTTTCTTATGTGGATGATGTTCCAGGCAACATTTACAATTGGGCAATATCCTATGGATTGGATTGATAAGCTTGTTATACTTACGGGAAATTTAATTGGTAATTACATGCCCGAAGGAGCACTTAAAGATCTTCTGATTGATGGTATTATAGGTGGTGTTGGGGGAGTAATCGTGTTCCTGCCTAATATTTTGATTTTATTCTTTTTCATTTCTTTGATGGAGGACACAGGATATATGGCAAGAGCTGCTTTTATCATGGATAAAATTATGCATAAAATTGGTTTACATGGCAAGTCGTTTATTCCATTAATTATGGGTTTTGGATGTAATGTTCCTGCAATAATGGCAACAAGAACTCTGGAAAACAAAAACGACCGTTTGCTTACCATGCTTATTAACCCTTTTATGTCGTGTAGTGCACGTTTGCCGGTATACATTTTGATAATTGGTGCATTTTTTACAAATCACCAGGGTTCAATAT